>NZ_JANXUG010000012.1 GCF_025352015.1 Flavobacterium sp. | reverse complement strand
ATAATTCCCGGTAGTTACGGCTGTTGTTGATGCTAAAACGGTTCCTCCGGTGGCAACGTTATACCATTGCAAAGCTGTTCCTGTGGCAACTAAATTTGCAACCGTAGCTGATCCACAAAAGGTTTGTGCTGATGCTGTTGGCGGAGGTGGAGTCGCACCAGAAGCACTTACAGCAAAACTGATAGTTGTTGTTCCTGTACCACTATAATTTGAAGCTGCGATAGTATAGGTTGTTGTCGATTTTAATTCTGTTGGAGTACCAGACAAAACACCAGTGGTAGCATTAAAACTCATACCTGTTGGCAATGCTGGCGCAATTGTAAAAGGTAACAAAGAGGTTATTTTACGTATACGCTGCGTGTAAGAATCTGCAACAAATACATTTCCTAAAGCATCGGTTGTAACCCCAACTGGAAAATAAAAGGAAGCAACATTTCCTATTCCATCTGTATATTGGCTTGAGCCATTTCCGGCGTAAGTACTTACCAATCCGGTGTTATCAATTTTTCTAATAACCGAATTGTAATAATCTCCAACATAAATAGTACTTGTTGCATCAACAGCAATACCTATTGGATTATTAAAGTTTGCTAATGTCCCTTGAGCATCAGTATAACCGCCATAACTTCCTGCTAAAGTACTTACTGTTCCATCAGTAGCAATTTTTCGAATTCTATTATTTGTGGTATCGGCAACGTATAAAATTCCTGTTGTATTATCTATAGCTATGCCTTGAGGATTTTTAAATCTGGCGATATTTGATGCTCCATCTGCATAGCCTGAAAGAATATATCCGGCAACAGTGGTCACTAAACCCGTTGAACTAATTTTTCTAATACGACTGTTTTTTGTATCGGCAACAAAAATATTACCAGATGTATCTACCGTTAAACTATATGGATTGTTAAATTTTGCAGCAGTGCCTTGACCGTCAAGATAACCAACAGTACCGTCACCGGCAATTGTTGTCACAACTCCAGCAGGTGTAATTTTACGAATACTATTATTAAACGTATCTGCTACATAAATATTTCCTGCGGCATCAAGAGCTATTCCTTTTGGATTATTAAAAAATGCGACCGTTCCCTGACCATCAACATATCCTGTAGAAGTGTTACCCGCAAATGTTGAAACAATACCATCGGTGGAAACTTTTCGGATGCAAGAATTAAAATCATCTATAACATAGATTACACCGCTAGACACTGCTGCAACTGCAACAGGGCTGTTGAACATTGCCATTGTTCCGCCTTGTCCGTTTTCTAAACCACGCACAGCAGTTCCAGAAAAAGTATTAGTATCGCCAGTGCTAGTTATTTTTCGAATACAATTATTTGATACATCAGCTACAAAAACATTTCCCGAGGTATCTGTAGCAATTCCCTCTGGATATTTAAAAGTAGCTATAGTTCCTAAACCGTTTACAGCACCAAATGCACCTGTGCCTGAGAAGGTTGTTACTACGCCAGTACTAGTTATTTTTCGGATACAATTGTTATTATAATCTACAACATATATATTTGCCGAAGCATCAACTGATAAGGCACGTGGAGCGTTAAATTGTGCCGTTATTCCTAGCCCGTTTATTAGTCCTGGGCTACTGTTACCGGCTACTGTTGTTACATTTCCTGTATTTGATATTGCACGAATCCGATTATTAGACGAATCGCTCACATATACAATTCCTGAATTTGTTATTGCAACTCCTATTGGATTATTAAATTGTGCTGTTGTTCCTTGTCCGTCCAAATAACTGGCTGTTCCGTCACCAGCGATGGTAGTTACTGAACCTGTATTAGATATTTTTCTAATGCGATTATTACTTGCATCAGCTACATAAAGGTTTCCAGAAGTATCGACACTTAATCCTTTTGGACCCGAAAATAGGGCAGCAGAAACTTGACCATCAAGATAACCAGATGCTGCAACATTACCTGCAAAAGTAGATACTATTCCTGCCGCTGTGATTTTTCTAATCGCATTCGAATTTGACTCGGTAACATATACATTTTCGGAAGCATCCACAGCTATTGAATAAGGTACGTTAAATTGTGCCACATCACCACTACCGTTAGCAAATCCCGGAAATCCTGTACCTGCAAAAGTAGACACATACCCTGCTGCAGTTATTTTTCGAATACAATGATTTTGACTATCAGCAATATACATATTCCCCGAGGATGCAATTGCTATTCCTGTTGGACTATAATATTTGGGAGAGGCAGAACTACCATCGGCAAAACCAGCGGCACCATTGCCAGCAATAGTAGACACATTTGCTCTTACTGATGGAATTCCGGCGCTTAAAGATGGTGTAATGGGAACAATAACGTTGTTTATAGTATAGTTGCTTTGTACTCCCGAATACGTTACACTTGGAGCTTGGGCAGACATAAAAGTGCTGAAAAAAATAAATAAAAATAGCGTCAAGCTACTTTTGATATTTAATCTTTGCGTACTGGATTGTTTATTTTTCGGTAAAATGTAATTATTAGAAGTTACATTTATCATTTCAACTAAATTAAAATATGTTTGTGTAAATTTTTTCATTTTAAATTTGGAATTGCAATGATACTCAATTTTTAGATTTAAATACTTTCAAATCAAAAGATTGCCAAAATTTAACATCTTAAAAATGTAAGTTTTTTTCTAAAAAATAGTTATCATTAGTTATCAACAAAATTCATTTTTTTTAACTAAATTAATTTTTTAACATTTTAACAAAGAATATTATTATTATTTAATATTTTAAATAAATAAGATTTAAAATATTGTGATAAAATGAAAGTTATAAAGAAGAAGAAAATACTTCTAAATAAGCAATTTATCTATTAAAAGTAAATATATCCGCTGAAATACAATATTTTTTAATTCGTACGAATATTTTCATTAAAATAAAAATATTGTTTTTATATCCAAAAAAAAGCACTTTTTAGAACTTGTGCAATAAACATCCACAGAGAACTTTGAACTGGAATTTTACAAAACAATATTATTCAATTTATCGATTAAAATACAAATAAAATCTATGAAATGCACTATTTTATATTTTAATATAGAAGTATTCTTATTTTTTTAAAGATAATAACTAGTGAAAAGCAAAATATTATTTTTTTTGGGCATAAAAAAACCTCTTTATAAATAAAAAGGTTTGCTCTATATAATTATTATATCACTAATAATAAGTTGGTTATACTTTTTTAAAAAAATTATAAATCAATTTTATAGGTTTTTCTTGTTCTAAAAGTTGAGGGATCAAAATGTTTCCACATATTGTGAATGGCGTGATTATCTTCTAATTCTGGGGTTCTAATACAGTTTAGAATTCCCTTTTCATTAAAAGTTTTATAATATTCGTTAAAAATTATTGCTGTTACGCCTTTACTTTGATATTCTGGTGCAACACCTATTAAATAGAAAAGCACTTCTTTGCTCTCTTTTTTGGCTTTTAGCAAATGATAAAATCCAAAAGGAAACAGGTTCCCTTTTGCTTTTTGCAAGGCTTCAGAAAAACTGGGCATAACAATACTAAAAGCAACCATGGTATCATCTTTGTCCATCACGAACTTGATATATTCAGGATTAATGAAACTGATGTACTTGTTTTTGAAATATTCTTTTTGTTCATCAGTAATAGCGACAAAAGACGACAAGTTTGCATAAGAAGCATTAAACAAATCAAACATCTTACCTACATAAGGCATAATGTCTTTGTTTTTGGTGAAATTCAGAGCATGTAAATGATACCGCTGCTTAATCAATTCATCTGCCTTTAAAAAGAGTTCTTCTTTAACATTGGCAAAAGGAAATTTATTTTCGAGATATTCTTTTTCTTTAACATAACCCAGTTTTTCTAAATGCTCCGCGTAATACGGAAAGTTATACCACGTAATCATTGAACCAATCTCATCAAAACCTGTAGTTAAAACGCCAACTTTATCCAAATTTGAAAAACCCATCGGTCCTTCTACATATTCTAAATTGTTTTTTTTGCCAAGTTCATAAACTTTTTCAAGCAATGCTTTGGTCACTTCAATTTCATCAATAACATCCCACCATCCAAAGCGTACTTTGTTTTTTTTCTGAATGTTGACTTCATCCCAATTGATAATAGCAGCTATTCTTCCGACCACTTTATCGTTTTGATATGCCAAATAAAAAGTGGCTTCAGCCGATTTAAAGACGGGATTTTTTTCTTTATCGAACGTGTCTAATTCATCATTAATCAACGGCGGAACCCAATATGGATTATTTTCATATAAAGTAAATGGAAATTTCACAAAGGCTTTAAGCAGTTTTTTGGTATTGGCTTCGACTATGTCAATCATTTATTTGGTCTTTTCTAATTCTACTTCGTCTTTACGTTTTTTGCCTTTATCTTTTTTTGATTCTTTATCTTTTTTTGATTTTTTTTCGCCTTTTACCCGCTTATAATTTGTTTCATAATTGTTATCAAAACGCCAAGCCATACCAATATTTGCCAAAAGTAACGATGGTGTTTCTTTAATGTTTTTACTGAAAGAAGCATCTAACTGTATATTTTCACGAACCAAATAGGCAGCTCCAAGACGGAAAACGGTATCAGCATAATAATCACTTTTATACCCCTGGAACTCAAAAAATCCGGACCAAAGCATGCTAAATCCTCGAGTCATTGTGGATATTATTCCCAATGTTGGGTAGTCAGTCATGTATTTATCGGCAATAATATTGTTTACCCAAACCCATTTACTTCCAAAATGATGCTGTGTAATAATCATTACTTTTGGGCTAATCATTCTGTCCGTCGGGAAGGTAAACGGATTGTTTCCAAACTTTAAATTCACCCCAGCATAAACGGCAACTGCGGGAATAAATTGATTCCATTTGAAACTATGATTGGCTTTCCAACTCAATAAATTTGGCTTATCCTCTTTTATGAAAGGATCATAAACCAAATATTTTGCGCCTAAAGTAACCTGTTTAAAGCCACCTCGAGTGTCATTAACCAGGGGCGCTTGATACCAATCATACTGGTATTGTGTATTAAGATCAAACTCAAATTGGTCAAAAAACGCGCCATATCGTGCATCAAGTTCGGTTCCAAAACCATTGGCTTGATAACCCAATAAATCGTGTTTTTCTCTAATGCCATACAATCCAACTTCAGCTTGAATCACCGTTTTTCCAACAGAAAATGCTGACATCGATTTGCCAGGTCTGTTAGAGTTAATAATGTCTGTATATTGTGCGTACTGGCTAATAGAAATCAAAAGAAAACTTGCCACAAGCATATTTTTTATAGTCGTCATAAGGTACGGAAATTAATCAATAAAACTTTGTCAATCAAAAGTACTATATTTTATCATTTATTTAAGAAGTCAAACCAAATTTTAAATTGCGAAATTTAGTATTTTTGACAAAATTATTTTCACTATGGAAACCGCATCTTTTCAAACACTTTTAGATACTATTTTATTTATTGTCATTTTCTATTATGTTGTGAAATTTTTAGCGCGTTTGTTTTTACCCGTTTTAGCCAAAAAAGTAGTCGAAAAAGCATCACAACAATTTCAGCAACAACAACAAAATTATCAAAACCAAAATGCTGCTCAAAATCAAACGGCGGAAAAACCAAAAGATAAAAAAATCGTTGGCGACTATGTTGATTTTGAAGAAATAGAATAAATTCGCCTTTCAGTTGTTAACGAACTATCAACTGACCACTATCAACCTTCAACTAAAAACATGAAGCAACTTCAAAAGCACTATCCTCATCTTTTAGCCATAATCGGTTTTATTGTTATCTCTTTAGTTTACTTCTATCCTATCATTCAAGGCAAAAAAATCTACCAATCCGATATTGCAAAATATACCGGAATGGCGAAAGAACAAATTGATTTCAGAGCCGAAAATCATACCGAACCCTATTGGACTAATTCCTCTTTTGGCGGAATGCCAACCTATCAAGCTGGAGCCAATTATCCGAATGATTATATTGGAATGTTGGATAACGCTATTCGTTTTCTGCCTCGTCCGGCGGATTATTTATTCCTTTACTTTTTAGGATTTTATGTTTTAATGCTGGTCTTTAGAGTTGATCCTTTGAAAGCTTTTTTTGGCGCATTGGCTTTTGGCTTATCAACTTATCTGATTGTCATTCTGGGCGTTGGGCACAATGCTAAAGCACATGCTATTGGTTATATGCCGTTTGTAGTTGCTGGTTTTATTCTGGTTTTTAGAAAGCGATATTTGCTTGGAGGAATTCTAACCATGCTTGCTGTTGCGCTCGAAATTACTGCCAATCACTTTCAAATGACGTACTATTTGTTACTGCTTTTGATAGTCATGGGATTCTTTTTTGTATACCAACTTTATAAGGAAAAGAATCTAAAATCATTGCCAAAAATACTTGGAACATTTGCCGTTGGAATCATTTTAGCTGTGGGTGTAAATGCCACAAGTTTGATGGCGACAAAAGAATATACCGACTTTAGTACACGTGGTAAAAGTGAACTAACTTTCAATACAGATGGCACTAAAAAAGAAGCTAACATCGCCATGGATAGAAGCTATATCACCGAATATAGTTATGGCATTGTAGAAAGTTTAAATTTGTTTGCACCAAGATTATTCGGTGGTGGAAACAATGAAAAGCTAACCGAAGATTCCCATGTTTATAATTTTATGCTCAATTATGGCGCTTCACCAGAAGAAGCACATCAGCTTACGGATAATTACGCTGTGACCTATTGGGGCGACCAGCCACAGGTAGCTGCTCCGGCTTATATTGGCGCTGTAGTTTTCTTCCTTTTTGTATTGGCATTATACCATGATGAACGCAAAATAAAATATGCTTTCCTTGCCGGAGCTATATTCTCTTTATTACTTTCTTGGGGGAAAAATTTATCGATACTGACGGATTTCTTTATTGATTATGTTCCAATGTATGACAAGTTTAGAGCCGTTTCTTCTATTCAGGTTTTACTCGAATTGTGTGTGCCGGTTCTAGCCATTATGGGATTGCAATCGTTTTTTACCAATGACGAAAACCGTTGGAAAAGTTTATGGAAAACCAGCGCAACAACTTTAGGAATTATTGTTTTGTTATTTTTATGCAAAGGCATGTTCCACTTTGTTGGTGAAATCGACAGTCAGTTAATTGAAGCTTTGAAGCAACATCCGGATAAATCATTCGGACCACAATTTATAGAGGCACTTAAAGACGACAGACGAGATTTATATTCAGCCGATTTATTGCGTTCTGGATTTTTAATTACCATTACGTTCGGCGCACTTTATTTATATATCAAAAATAAATTGGCAGCTAATACAGCCGTGATTTTGGTTGGCGTATTTATGGTTTGCGATTTATTTTTTGTAGATAAAAATTATTTAAGTAACGATGGACAGCAATTCAGAAGCGCGCAGGAAGTTGCTGTACCATACCAACCAACACAAGCCGATTCGTTGATTCTTCAGGATACAACAAACTATAGAGTGTACGAAGTTGCCGGCGGAATTTACAGTCCGCGTTCGTCATATTTTCATAAATCAATTGGAGGCTACAGTGCCGTTATGCCAAGACGATTTAAGGAAGTTTACGAATATCAAATCCAAAAAAGTATAGCAGATTTGGGCAGCATCATCGACCCGAAAACACTTTCCATTACCAAAAGTCTTTCTGTTCTCAATGCGTTTAATATTAAGTATTTGATTGTTGGCACTGAAAAAGGCGATATTCCAATTGTGAATCCTTTTTATAATGGAAATGCATGGTTTGTTAAAGATGTTTATTTCGAAAAATCATCTGACGATGAAATAAAGGTTTTAGGTCAAATTGATTCCAAATACGTTGCTGTTACACAAGATAGGAATTGGTCAAAATTAGGTAAACCTAGAAAATATTTGACAGATAGTTTGGCAACAATCAAACTAGATTTATACAAGCCAAATCATCTCATTTACACTTCTAATAGTGCAGGTGATGGTTTCGCAGTCTTTTCTGAAATCTATTATAAAAATGGTTGGAAAGCTACAATTGACGGAAAAGAAAGTGCTATTTTTAGAGTTGATTACACTTTACGCGGAATGCAAATCCCAAAAGGAAAACACACTATCGAGTTCAAATTTGAACCACAGGTTGTAAAAACAGGAAGTACTATTGTGTTATTTAGTTCAATAATAATGTTGCTGGTGATTATTGGTGGCGTTTATTTTGATAGAAAAAGGATTCAAAATAGTTCAAGTTAATTTTGTAAATTTGAGATACTAATTCAACAAAAATGAAGCCAAGCAAATTAAATCACGCTCATCCTGCCAGAATGGAGTCACGTTATATTGATGAGATTAGAAAGATGTCTTCGCAACAGCGTTTTGAAAAACTGATGGCTATTATCGAAATATCCTATCTTTTGAAAACAGCCAAAAAAATATCAAAATAGTTAAATGGATAGTCAAATAATTGAAATTTGGAAGTATCTATTTTTAAATAAAGTCAAATATTTGACCATTGGTGGCTTTGCAGTAAGTATATATGGTTACGGAAGAAATACAGGAGACGTAGATTTATTTATTGAAGATTCGATTGAAAATAGAGAAAATTTAAGAGACGCTTTGAAAAAAGCAGGAATAGGAGATTTTGAAAACATAAAAACAATGCAATTTATACCTGGCTGGACCGATATTACTTTAAATTTTAATTTACGATTAGATATTATGACGTCCGTAAAAGGTCTAGAAAATAATACTTTTGAGCAACTTTTAGACAAAGCTTACATTACGGAAATTAACGACATTCCTGTTTATTTTTTAGATTATGAAAATTTGATTAAAGCTAAAAAAGCAGCTAATCGTCCAAAAGATATTTTAGATATTGAAGAATTAGAAAAAATCAATAAAAAATCTAATTCTTAAACTTGAAACCTGAAACCAAAAAACTCTTAATCATCACTTATTATTGGCCTCCAGCTGGTGGTCCCGGAGTACAGCGATGGTTAAAGTTTGTCAAGTATTTGCCAGATTTTAATGTTCAGCCGATTGTCTATATTCCTAAAAATCCAACTTATCCGATTATAGATGAAGGTTTGCAGAGTGAAGTTTCGAAGAAAGCAGTTATTATCAAAAACAAAATCTTCGAACCTTATGGTTTCGCTTCGATGTTTTCAAAAAACAAAACCAAGAAAATAAGCTCTGGCATTATTCCAAATCAAAAGAAACAATCCTTTTTAGAGAAAACTTTACTTTGGGTTCGCGGCAATCTTTTTATTCCCGATGCGCGGTTTCTTTGGGTAAAACCTTCTGTAAAGTATTTGAAAAAATATATTGAAGAAAATCATATTGACACGATTATAACATCGGGGCCACCCCACAGCCTGCACTTAATTGGTTTAGAGTTAAAGAAAGATTTGAACATAAAATGGTTAGCCGATTTCCGTGATCCATGGACAACGATTGGCTATCACAAAGCCTTGAAATTATCTTTGTATGCAGAGAAAAAACACAAAGCTTTAGAGGCAGCAGTCTTAAATTCCGCCGACACAATTATAGTAACCAGCAGAACCACAAAAACAGAATTTCAAGCAATTACATCGAAACCTATTGAAGTCATTACCAATGGCTATGATATTGAAAAAATCGATAAGCAACCGCTCGACGAAAAACTTACTTTGGCACATATTGGCTCCTTTTTATCCGAAAGAAATCCCAAAATACTTTGGCAAGCATTACAGGAATTGGTTACTGAAAATGCAGATTTCAAAAATGATTTCCGACTGAAATTAATTGGTGCCACAAGTCAGGAAGTTTTAGATACCATTTCCGAATTCAAGCTGAATGATTACGTCCAAAATTTGGGTTATATTTCGCATCAGGAAGCTGTCAAACATCAAAGAAAATCACAGGTTTTGTTACTCATCGAAATCAATTCCGAAGAAACTAAAAGCATCATTCCAGGAAAACTTTTTGAATATATGATTTCAGAAAGACCAATAATAGCAATCGGTCCAAAAGATTCCGATTTTGCTGAAATCATTACGGCAACCAATACCGGCGTTTTCTTTACCTACAACGAAAAGGAAAAACTAAAAGCCTTACTTTTGAAATACTATCAGGAATATAAAAACCAAAACCTAAAAGTTCATGCGGTTGGGTTGCAGCAATATTCCAGAAAGAGTTTGACTGCACATTTAGCAAAGTTAATTTCTTAACCACAAAGACACAAAGAAGGCACGAAGTTCACAAAGAAAAAAATGATACATTCGTAACTCATAACTTATAATTCATAACTCATAGCTCCAATATGGGAATCGTCCAAAGTCAATCTATTAAAAACACTATTATCACGTTCCTTGGATTTGGGATTGGTGCCATTAATGCGTTGTTTTTGTACACCACCTTTCTCGGAAAACTCCATTACGGAATTGTAGCAACGGTTCTTTCGGGCGCTAATATTATGATGCCGATTATGGCTTTTGGTGCACAGAATACTTTAATTAGATTCTTCTCTTACTATAAAAATCAAAAAGAGCGTGATGAGTTTTTGACCTTTATGTTGATACTTCCGCTGGCTTTAATCATTCCACTCGGATTAGGATTCTACTTTTTTTACGATAACATTTCACACAGCTGGATAAAGGAAAACCCAACGCTAAAACCGTTCTTCTGGCTGATTCCTGTCATTGGTTTGTTCATGGCGTATTTTGAAGTTTTTTATGCTTGGGCAAAGGTGCATATGAAATCAGTAACAGGTAATTTCATTAGTGAAGTGTTGGTTCGGCTTATTGTTATGCTTCTACTGATAGCTGTTCAATTCAATTGGATTGCTAAAAACACTTTTGTTTATGGTGTTGCCCTCGCCTATTTTGCACAATTAATCGGCATGAAATTGTATGCTATTTCAGTAAAGATGCCTGTTTTGCGTTTTGTAATTCCTAAAAATGTAAAGGAAATTATTCTGTATTCGCTGTTTATCATTGTCTCTGGAGGCGTTGCTGTGATGCTTGTCGACTTTGATAAAGTAATGATTCCACAATACAAAGACATTGGTCAAAATGCATTGTATGCCGTGGCGATTTTTATCTCTACAGTAATTGCTGTGCCAAGTCGGGCAATGACACAAATAATTGCACCGATTACTGCCAAATTAATGGTCGAAAACAAGCACGATGAACTGAATGATTTGTATAAAAAAAGTGCTATAAACCTTCAAGTAATTGGCGGATTTATAATGATATTAATTTTTGTTAACATTAAGGAAATGTATCACCTCATTCCGAAAGATTATAGCGGTGGAATCTTGGTTGTTTTCCTAATTGGATTATCTAAATTCTACGATGTTTTGCTTGGTAATAACAATTCGATTATTGTAAATACAAAACACTATAAAACTGTATTATTATTTGGAGTTTTTACAGTAGCATTGATGATTATTTTGAACATGATTTTCATTCCACTATATGGAATTGAAGGTTCTGCTTTTGCGACTTTAATTACGGTAATGATTTACAATACAATTAAACTTTTCTTTGTAGTCAAGAAAATGGATTTGTATCCGTTCACCAATAAAACACTAGAATCTTTTGGGATTTTGGCTTTGTGTTTCTTGCTATTTTACTTTTGGGATTTTCCGTTTTATACCATTATTAATATTGGATTGAAATCGATATTAGTTGGAGTTTTGTATGCGTTTCTAAATTATAAACTAAAAATTTCTGACGACATCAATACTATAATTAAGGACAATCTGAAGAAGGTGAAGCTCCTGTAATTCTTTTCGCAAACAATACTGAATATATTTTTGTATTTTCGTAATTCAAAATCAATTAAACCAATCTCATGAAAAAAACACTTGCGGGACTACTTGTTTTACTTACCATTACATTCATTAGTTGTAAATCTGATAAAAAAGAAAACAACGCCGATACCGACAAAAACTTCGCTTCTTTTGAAACTAAATTTTTAGATGCTTACTGGAAACAATATCCTGCTCAATCAATAAATCAAGGTTACGGAAAGTATTATGACAAGCTGGTTGTACCAAACGCAGCGGCTTTCGACGACAATGTCACTTTTTCTAAAAAATGGTTATCCAATTTAAACGCGTTGAATTATGATCAATTGAGTGATAACAATAAGATAAGTTTCAACATCATCAAAAACCAATTGGAAAGCGATATTTGGTACATATCCGTTTTCAAACAACAGGAATGGGATGCTTCTGTGTACAACATTAGCGGGTCTTGCGACTATATCATCAACCAGCCATATGCACCAATGGATGAACGTTTGAAAATCTTAACCAAATATCTGGAGAATTCGGATGCTTATTATAAAGCAGCTTTGGAGAATTTGAAACAACCAACCAAAGAACATTTGGAAATGGCTATCAATCAAAACAAAGGCGGAATGCAATTGTTTGGCAAATCGCTTACTGATTCGATTTCGGCTTCGCATTTAAACGCTGCGGATAAAAGGACACTGCAAAAAAACATTGCCAAAGCAGTTACTGCCATGAATGATTATGTGAGTGGTTTACAAAAAATTGATGCTGATAAAAACTTCAAATTCAAAGATTACAGAATAGGTAAAAAACTCTTTACCGAAAAATTCAAATACGATTTAGCGACTGATTTTACGCCAGAACAGATTTATGATAAGGCTGTTGCCGATAAAAAAATGTGGCACAACAAGATGTATGTTACAGCAGATAAAGTCTGGACAAAATATTATCCAACTCAAGCTAAACCAAAAGACAGCTTGGAAGTAATCCGAATGGTGTTGAGCAAACTACAAGGCAATCATCCCACACCAGCAGAATTTTATCCAACACTTAAAAAACAGGTAACTGAACTGAAAAAGTTTATTAACGAAAAGAACCTATTCGATTTCGATACTAGTTCTACTCCTATTAAAGTTAGATATATGCCGGAATATGCCCGTGGATTTGCATTAGCAAGTGCTGAATTTATTCCACCATATCAAAAAAAGGGAACAACCTATTACAACATTGATGATGTAACGAAATATCCGCCAGCAAAAGCAGAAAGCGCTTTACGCGAAACCAACTTCTACTCTTCACAAATATTATCTATACACGAAGCTGTTCCGGGACATTGCGTTCAGGGAATTTACAACAACAAAAAATCGCCAGATGTGTTGCGTTCTGTTTTTCAAAATGGCGCTATGATTGAAGGTTGGGCGGTGTATTGCGAAAACATGATGGTAGAAAACGGTTGGGGAAATCACGAACCCGAAATCGAATTGGCGTTGGGTGTTTGGAAACTTCGCGAATTAGCCAATGTTATTATTGATTATGATATTCAATGCTTAAACAAACCAAAAGAAGACATCGTAAAATTATTATCAAAAGAGTGTTTCCAAACTGACCAGCAAGTTGAAGAAAAGTACCACCGAGCAACCGTTTCGCAAGTACAACTTTGTTCCTATTACAGCGGTTCAACGGCGATTATGCAACTACGGGAAGAGTATAAAAAGAAAATGGGCGATAAATATAGCCTGAAAGATTTTCACGAGAAATTCCTAAGTTTTGGCAGTTCACCTGTGAAGTACATTCGTGAACGAATGTTAGAATAATTTAGTAAAAGACATAGTATGACAAAACAAATATGGCTCAATCTTCCTGTGAAAGATGCCCTGAAATCGAAAGACTTTTTTAGTAAAATTGGATTTACCTTTCTGGAAGAAAGAACAACACCCAATTCGGCTTGCATGATAGTTGGCGAAAGCAACTTCGTAGTCATGCTTTTTGGGGAAAGTATGTTTCAGAATTTTATCCAACACCAAATTACCGACACCAAACAATCAAGTGAATTCCTGATTTCGATAGATGCTGAAAACCGCAAAGAAGTAGATGCAATTGCACAAAATGCAAAAGCTGCAGGCGGAGTTGTTTTTGCCGAACCCGCCGAAAATCAAGGCTGGATGTATGGTTGCGGTTTCTGCGATTTAGATGGGCATCGTTGGAATGTGCTTTATATGGATTTAAGTAAAATGCCACAATAGACAGTATTCAGTGTTCAGAAAGCAGTTGACAGATACTTCTAAAACTATAAATATTTAAACTTAAAAAAATGGCATCAGTTAATCCTTATTTAGTTTTCAACGGAAATTGCGAAGCAGCATTCTTATTCTACCAATCAGTATTTGGAGGTGAATTTCCATATATGGGAAAATTCAAAGACATGCCGCCTTCAGATGACCCGAACTGTCCACCGCCATCAGCAGAAGAAGAAAACAGAGTTATGCACGTTTCTTTGCCTATTGGTAACGGAAGTGTTTTAATGGGAAGCGACAGCAATTCTCAAGGTGGTGATGTTGTTATCGGGGCGAATGTTTCTATTTCCATCAATACCGAAAGCCGTGCCGAAGCGGATAAACTTTTCAACGGATTATCATCGGGTGGTAATGCTTTTATGCCAATGAATGATACCTTTTGGGGCGCTTACTTCGGAATGTTTGTAGATAAATTTGGAATTCATTGGATGGTCAACTTTGATGAAGTTCCAAAGAAATAATTTTTAAAAACTATAATAACTTAAATGCCTGTTAATCGACGGGCATTTTTTGTTAATTATCTTCGAGACTTTCTTTATAAAAATATCTGAAATATAAGGTTTACTATTCATAATTATACATCTTAACTCATTATATGAATATTTTATTTTATATTTTAAATAAAAAAAAATATTTACATTCGTAAGATATTTATAGTATATATGGATGCCATTATAATGCTTGCTGGCAGCTTTATATTTCAGCTAACTCTATTTTAACCAATAAAATATTTATATATTCATGCAAAAAAACATCTTTAAAATAATTTTTATTTTGCTTAATTTTTACACTGGAGTGGCTCAAAACATTACGGGTAAAATTATTGATTCTAAAACCGGACAAACAATACCTTATGCCAATGTTAAAATTAATGGTTCTGAAAACCTGGTTTCCAATGCCGAAGGTTACTTCACCATTTCCGAAAATAATAGCAGCGATACCGCAGTGATGGCAGTTTCTTATTTGGGCTATATAGAACGTCATTTAACTGTGAAAGAACTTAAAGAATTAGCGCTAACTATTGCTTTAGAACCCGGGGTTGTTGAATTACAAGTCGTCAATGTATCAAATGTAAGACCCAATCCATTAAACATAATGGCAGAGGTAAAAAAGAATTTAAATCTGAATTACAAAAGTGATGGTCTGCCAGTAAAGAACAAAGTTTTTTTCCGCGAAAGCTATTCTCTTAAACCTTCCAAATTAGATCTGGAAATTACCAAATCTACTGGGTATTCTAAAAAAAATCTGCAGGAAGTGAATACTCAAGTAAATGCCTTTACCTCCAAATTAATTAAACAACCACCAGTTGTATATAGTGATATTCTCTTAAATTATTATACTAAAACCACTAAAAAAGACGATAAATCTATCTTTTTATCAAAACTTGAAGTTATAAAAGCTACCAGGCTCAAGGATGAAAATAATTCATCCTCACTTGATGATATTCAAGAAAAAGCCAGCAAACTATTTCTTCAACATTTAGATACTACTAAATACTACCGAGTTAAAAGTGGTTGGTTTGGCTCTCATGACACGATTTCGTTACGTAAAGATTTCCATAAGAAAGAGAAAGCGAGTCAATTGACTACCAAAAAATCCGATCTAAACCAATTTATTATGCAAAACAATTTTTTAAATAGTGGACGGCTTACTTTTGTAAATCAGCCCGAAATATATGACTACACTTATGAAGGTGCCATCTATTCTAAAGAAAATGAATTTGTATATGTATTATCGTTTAAGCCTCGTAAAAGCAAAGCACAATATATTGGCAAACTGTATATTTCGGAAACCGATTTTGCGGTATTGAGAGCTGACTTCGCTTTAGCAGAAGGGGAAACGGTCAGCGGCTTCAATATGAAATTTCTTTTGGGGATAAAACAATCTGAAAATGTAAGCACTGGAACAATCATTTATAAACAAAATTCATCAGGTGTTGGGTATTTCCTTCAATATGCTGCTATAGAAACTGGGCAGTATATTTATCTGAACCGACCTATCAAATTTATAGAGATAAGCAGTGAAGAAAGAGATGTGCTAGCTTTAGATCTTAAAATTGAAACCACTATAAAAACTAAAAAAGAATATCTCAACATATTGAAGTCTGAAAGCACACAAACAACGATAGTTAATTTAAAAGAGGAAGACTTTAAATATTTGAATTTAAAACATTACGACCCTAAAATATGGAAAGACTACGGCGTGATTGAACCTTTAGAAAAAATGAAGCAATTTCAAGCGGGAGATTAATTACAAAACATATCTATTTTTAACTGTTTTAATTACCAATTTCAGTGTCGAAATAAGGATTTAATTGCTAAAAATTTTAAATCCCAGCCACAGTTTTTATCTCATTAATAATCCTAACAGCTAAATCATCCGCTAGGTGTTGGGATTGCGCTTCGGTGTAAATTCGGATAATTGGCTCTGTGTTCGATTTTCTTAAATGGACCCAATTTTCAGCAAAGTCGATTTTCACTCCGTCAATAGTATTAATTACTTCATTTTTATATTTTTCAGTCATCGCAACCAAAATAGCATCAACATCAATCTGTGGTGTTAATTCTATTTTGTTTTTGCTCATGTAATACTGCGGATAAGAAGCGCGTAATTCGGCAACAGTCATATCAAGATTTGCCAAATGTGTTAAGAACAAAGCCACTCCAACCAAGCTATCTCTTCCGTAATGTGATTCCGGATAAATGATTCCGCCGTTTCCTTCTCCACCAATAATAGCATTGGTTTTCTTCATCAACTCAACCACATTTACTTCGCCAACTGCACTCGCCTGATAGCTTCCGTTGTGTTTGTTGGTAATGTCTCTTAAAGCACGAGATGATGACATATTGGAAACGGTATTTCCCGGAGTTTTACTCAATACATAATCGGCGCAAGCCACCAAAGTATATTCCTCGCCAAACATTTCACCATCGTTAGAAATAAAAGCCAAACGATCAACATCGGGATCAACAACAATTCCAAAATCGGCTTTTTCTGCTACAACCAATTTACAGATGTCGCCCAAATGTTCTTTTAGTGGTTCAGGATTATGCGGAAAATGTCCATTTGGTTCGCAGTATAATTTCACGCACTCCACTCCCATTTGCTCCAATAATTTTGGAATAATAATTCCACCCGAAGAATTCACACCATCAACAACCACCTTAAATTTTCTTTTGGCAACAGCTTCGGCATCAACCAACGGCAAATCCAAAACTTCATCAATATGAATATCCATGTAAGCATCATTCACTGTAATTTCGCCCAAAGAATCAACATCTGAAAAATCAAACGCTTCCGATTCGGCAATTTCTAAAATCAATTCACCTTCTTTTCCGCTTAAAAATTCGCCTTTAGCATTCAATAATTTTAAGGCATTCCATTGTTTCGGATTGTGCGATGCGGTAAGAATAATTCCACCATCGGCATTTTCCATCGGAACAGCAATTTCAACAGTTGGTGTTGTTGAAAGCCCTAAATCGATAACATCAATGCCTAATCCAAGTAAGGTATTCATCACCAAATTGTGAATCATTGGTCCTGAAATTCGCGCGTCCCGACCGATAACTACTTTTAATTTGTCATTCTGACGCAAGGAAGAATCTCGGTTATTTTTAAGGAACGTCCCATAAGCCGATGCAAATTTTACGGCATCAACAGGTGTTAAATTGTCACCAACTTCCCCGCCAATAGTACCACGAATTCCAGATATAGATTTTATTAGAGTCATTTTAGAGGTTTATAAGGTTATGAATTTAGAAAGTTTAGAACTTACTAGCAAATATAATTAAACTTGTACAGTTCCAAAATAGCATTATTCAAAGTATTTTTTAAATTTACAAAAGCTAAACTTCTAAACTTTCTAAACTCATAACCTTTCAATGAACTTCCTTGCTCACATCTTTCTTTCTGGCGATAACGATTTAGTAAAAATCGGAAATTTTATGGCGGACAGTATTCGTGGACATAGTTATGAAGTTTATCCCGAGGAAATCCAAAAAGGAATTCTGCTGCATCGTTCGATAGATAATTTTACCGATATGCACCACGTTTATAGGCAAAGTAAGCATCGTTTACACAAAAAATACGGACATTATTCGGGTGTGATTATGGATATTTTCTATGATCATTTTTTAGCCAAAAACTGGAATACCTATTCCAATGAAAATCTCGAAGATTACGCTGATAACTTTTACCATCTTCTAAAAGAACATTATGATATCCTTACCGAAAGAATAAAAGGCATGATGCCGTATATGATTGCCCGCAACTGGTTCGTGAGCTATGCCACTATTGACGGTTTACAAATAATCATGTTCCAGATGGATCATCGCACCAAAAACCGAGTAAATATGCACGAATCGATGGTAGAATTGCAACAATACTACACCGAATTTGAACACGAATTTACCTTGTTTTTTGAAGAATTACGTCAGCATTGTATTGATAAATTAAAAGAACTGAATGGTTAATATGAAACCGAAGGTTCACGAATTCCAAAAAACAAATTTTAAAGTTATGAGTAAAAAGTACTTCTTTTTATTGCTACTGATTTCCGTTTCGATTTATTCACAACAAAAAGGTCTTATTGCCGATAAAGCTATGGTTGTTTCTGCACGAGAAGAAGCCTCTAAAATTGGTATTGACATTGTCAAAAAAGGCTGCAATGCGGTTGATGCCCCCAGATTTCATAACCAATGGCTACCTGATGACATTATGGTAGAACCTAAAAATTTGATAAAATCATCATTGAAAATCTGATGTCTAAAGGACATAGTATCAATGAAAAATTTGCCCCTGTTTTAGGAAAAGTCGATGCTGTTTTGATCCAATCTGACGGAAAATTAGAAGGTGGAGCCGATTATAGAGGCGACGATAAAGCAGCGGGTTATTAAATTTAACTGTGTATTTTATGAAATACTCTTTTTAAGAAGTATTTTAGCAGATTCAAAATTTGTATAAATGCCTGCAAGCAAAGCTTCCAATTTTAAAATCATTTTCAGGAGTATTTTCAGGAGAGCCGAAAATTTAATTTTTCTTTTAAAAGACACATTAAGCCCGCGAAATTTTATCTACTTTGCTTGTGTTGTTGTGGCAATCACCTGCTCTTTTGCCGTAATTATTCTTAAAAGTTTTGCGCACAATATTTTCCTTTGGGCGAATGACATCAACGGTTTTTTAAAACTACCTTACATCAATAGTGTATTGCCAATCGTTGGTATTTTACTCACTGTTTTTGTTGTTCGGAATTTTTTAGGAAATAGTTTAGAAAAAGGCAGTTCCAAAGTACTTTATGCTGTAGCCAGAAAAGGCGGTATCGTTCCTAAAAAACAAATGTATGCCCAAATCATTACGAGTTCATTAACGGTTGGTCTTGGTGGTTCCGCCGGATTAGAAAGCCCCATTGTGATTACTGGTGCTGCTTTTGGTTCTAATTTTGCCCAAAAATATCATCTTTCTCAAAAAGACCGAATCTTGCTTCTTGCTTGTGGTGTTGCAGCTGGTATTGGTGCAGCCTTCAATGCTCCTATTGCTGGAGTTTTATTTGCCATAGAAGTGGTTTTAACAGATATTTCTATAGCCGCATTTATCCCTATCATTATTTCAGCAGCAACTGGCGCACTGATTTCTACGGTGTTTTTGAGCAGAGATACACTTTTAAATTTTGAACAAATTTTAAAATTTGATTATCACAATACGCCTTTCTATATTTTATTGGGGATTTTAGCGGGTGTCGCTTCTATTTATCATGCGCGAACATTCGAAAGAATTGAAAAATTCTTCGGTACTTTTAAAAATAAAGGCTATCGCAGAGCCTTATTTGGGGCTGTAATTTTAGCGATTTTAATTTTCTTTTTCCCCACTTTGTTTGGTGAAGGTTATGAAAGTATCAAAACCTTATCGTCCAAAAATCCGAGTATTTTATTAGACAACACCATACTCGAAAAATTTAAAAGCAACGATTGGGTTTTGCTTGCTTTTGTGGGCGTAACCATGCTTTTAAAAGTATTTGCGACAGGTTTAACAATCGGGAGCGGTGGTAACGGTGGCAATTTTGCACCCTCACTTTTTGTAGGCTCCTACCTTGGTTTTGTTGTGGCAAAAACAGTAAATTTACTTAACATCACGCATCATTTACCAATTGCCAATTTCACCGTAGTAGGTATGGCGGGAATCTTGAGTGGCTTGTTTCATGCACCCTTGACTGCTATTTTTCTTATCGGAGAAATTACCGGTGGTTACAATTTAATGGTTCCGTTGATGATTGTTTCCTCAATAAGTTATGCAGTTTCCAAACAATTCGAAAAACATTCGATGGAAGTAAAAGCACTGGCGGCAAAAGGCGAAGTTTTTACCAGTGATAAAGATAAAAATATCCTGCAAAGCATCGATTTTTATAACTTGGTACTACAAAACTATATAACTTTGAACATTGAAAGTTCTATGGAAAACGTAGTCGAAATTTTCTCAACTACTGCCCAAAAAATCATTCCCATCCTTGATGAACAAAAAAATTTAATTGGTATCATCGATTTTGAAGAGGTCAAAGCCATTATAGTTAATCCCTTTCGTGTAAAATTTATGAGCATCGGTGAAATCATGAGTCAACCCAAAGAGTTACTTTTATTTGAAGACAAACCTGAAAAAATAATGAAATCATTCGAAACAACCAAAGCTTCTATTTTACCAGTAATTTACAAAGGAAAATACTTTGGTTTCTTGACCAAAATTGATATACTCGAAAGCTACCGTCAACGGTTGAAGGAGATGATTATAGAATAATCTTTTTTAACAATAACTTCTAAACTGTCTATTCAAATTTTCCTCCCAAAACACTACCTTTGCGTTTTGCCAAAAATGCTATGTTAGATACAGAAAATACTATTGAAGTCCTTGGTGCTCGCGTGCACAATTTAAAAAATATTGACATCTCTATTCCACGTGAAAAACTAGTCGTTATTACTGGACTATCTGGGTCAGGAAAATCGTCTCTAGCTTTTGACACTATTTATGCTGAAGGTCAGCGAAGGTATATCGAAACCTTTTCGGCGTATGCACGACAGTTTCTTGGCGGATTAGAACGTCCTGATGTTGATAAAATTGACGGACTTTCTCCCGTAATTGCCATTGAACAAAAAACAACCAACAAGAGTCCGCGATCAACTGTAGGTACCATTACCGAGATTTATGATTTCTTGAGATTGCTTTATGCTCGCGCTGGCGAAGCATATAGTTATGTTACTAGCGAAAAAATGGTTTCCTATTCAGATGAGCAAATTAAGGAATTGATTATTCAAAATTTTACAGGAAAACGCATCACCATTTTGGCACCCGTTATTAGAGCCAGAAAAGGGCATTATGCCGAATTATTCCAGCAAATCACCAAACAAGGTTTTTTAAAAGTCCGCGTGAATGGTGAGGTGCAAGATTTACTACCTGGCATGAAACTCGACCGTTATAAAACCCACGACATCGAAATTGTGATTGATAGAATGGTCATTGAAAACAATGAAGAGCATGAAAAACGACTTATCGAAAGTATCAAAACCGCGATGTATCATGGCGAGAATGTATTGATGATTTTAGATCAGGATACCAATGAAGTCCGCTATTTTAGTCGGAATTTGATGTGTCCCACTTCGGGAATATCGTATCAAAATCCGGAGCCAAATTTATTTTCGTTCAACTCTCCAAAAGGTGCTTGCGAACATTGTAAAGGTTTGGGAACTGTGCACGAGATAAATTTGAAAAAAATAATTCCCAACTCGAAATTATCGATAAAAAATGGAGGTTTTGCTCCGCTTGGCGAATACAAAAGTTCATGGATTTTTAAACAATTGGAAATTATTGGTGAAAAATTCGGATTCAAAATCACAGATGCCATTGAAACGATTCCAACAGAAGCGATGGACGTTATATTGCAAGGTGGAAAAGAAAAATTTGCCGTTGCTTCAAAAACATTGGGTATCACCAAAGAATACAAAATTGAGTTTGAAGGCATCTCTCATTTTATAAAAAATCAATATAACGAGAATACCTCTACGGCTATTAAACGCTGGGCAAAAGAGTTTATGGATGAAATAGAATGTCCTGAATGTCATGGCTCACGTCTAAAAAAAGAAGCCATGTACTTTCGCGTTAACGAAAAAAGCATTTACGATTTATCGACTATGGATATCTCAGATTTGTTAGCTTGGTTTGAGGATTTAGATACTCATTTGAATGAAAAACAAAAAATTATTGCCATCGAAATCGTTAAAGAAATTAAAGATCGGTTACGCTTTTTAGTAAATGTTGGATTGAATTATTTATCGATAAATCGCAGTTCCAAATCCCTTTCGGGTGGTGAAGCTCAACGCATTCGTTTGGCGACTCAAATTGGTTCACAATTGGTGGGCGTATTGTATATTTTGGACGAACCAAGTATTGGTTTACACCAAAGAGACAACGAAAAACTCATTCATTCGTTAGAACAATTACGCGATATTGGGAATTCAGTTTTAGTCGTAGAACACGATAAGGATATGATTGAACGCGCCGATTATGTGATTGATATTGGTCCAAAAGCCGGAAAATTTGGCGGCGAAATTATCAGCAAAGGCACACCAAAAGAATTATTGAAAGAACACACCATTACAGCCATGTATCTTAATGGTGAAATGAAAATTGAAGTACCCAAAAAACGTCGAGAAGGCAATGGAAAATTTCTGAAACTGAATGGCGCCACGGGAAATAATCTCAAAAATATTTCTATCGAATTGCCTTTAGGAAAACTGATTTGTGTCACGGGAGTATCGGGAAGCGGAAAATCAACTTTGATTAATGAAACCTTGTATCCTATTTTGAATGCGTATTATTTCAACGGCGTCAAAAAGCCACAACCTTACAAAAAGATTGAAGGTTTGGAACATATAGACAAAGTAATCGATATCGACCAAAGTCCGATAGGCAGAACACCACGTTCAAATCCTGCGACTTATACTGAAGTTTTTTCGGAAATTAGAAGTTTGTACACCATGACCCCCGAAGCCATGATTCGAGGTTATAAAGCGGGTCGTTTTAGCTTCAATGTTTCGGGCGGAAGATGTGAAACCTGCGAAGGCAGCGGTGTGCGAACCATCGAAATGAGTTTTCTTCCAGATGTGTATGTAGAATGTGAAACGTGTATGGGCAAACGTTTTAATAGAGAAACTCTGGAAATTAGATACAAAGGAAAATCTATTTCGGATGTGTTGAATATGACTGTCGATGAAGCCGTTCCTTTCTTTGAAAACATTCCAAAAATATATAGGAAAGTAAAGACAATTCAAGATGTTGGTTTGGGTTACATTACTTTGGGACAACAAAGCACCACGCTTTCTGGCGGTGAAGCCCAGCGCATTAAATTGGCAACCGAATTGTCTAAAAAAGATACCGGAAACACCTTTTATATTATGGATGAACCCACTACAGGCTTGCATTTTGAAGATATTCGTGTGTTGATGGAGGTTATTAATAAATTGGTTGACAAAGGCAATTCTATTTTGATTATTGAGCACAATATGGATGTCATTAAACTAGCCGATTACATTATCGATATTGGTCCCGAAGGCGGAAAAGCTGGTGGTGAAATAGTAGCAAAAGGAACTCCAGAAGCGCTAATCAAAAACAAAAAAAGCTATACTGCGCAGTTTTTAAAAAAAGAATTACTTTAGTGCGTTTATTTAAAAGATAAAAATTACAATAAAATTGATATGCAATGAAGAAAGAAGATTTTCTAAATGAAGATGACAGAATCCACGATAAACTAAAACAGAAACCTTGGAACGAGATTCGAACAAACGATTCCTGGGCGATTTTTAAAATCATGTCGGAGTTTGTAAATGGTTATGAAACCATGGCTCGAATTGGACCTTGCGTTTCTGTTTTTGGTTCGGCACGAACAAAACCAGACGACAAATATTATTTATTAGCCGAAAAAATTGCCTATAAAATCAGTAAAGCTGGTTATGGCGTAATTACCGGAGGCGGTCCCGGAATTATGGAAGCTGGGAACAAAGGCGCTCATCATGGCGGTGGAACATCGGTTGGACTCAACATAGAACTGCCTTTTGAACAACATTACAATCCGTATATTGATAAAGACAAAAACCTAAATTTTGACTATTTCTTTGTTCGCAAAGTAATGTTTGTCAAATATTCACAGGGCTTTGTCGTAATGCCGGGTGGTTTTGGAACTTTGGACGAATTGTTTGAAGCGATAACTTTAATTCAGACAAAAAAGATTGGAAAATTCCCCATAATTCTTGTTGGCACTGATTTTTGGTCCGGTTTAATTGATTGGATAAAAACAGTTTTAATCGAAAAAGAAAAAACAGTTTATATTGAGGACATGAATCTCATCAAAATTGTAGATACCGAGGATCAAGTAGTAGAAGCTTTGGATAATTTCTATAAAAAATATAATTTGAGTCCAAACTTTTAATAACATTAAAATCAAAATCCCAAATCCCACTGGATATCTCATCGGAATTTGGAATTTATTTTTTGGATTCAAGAAAAAAAATATGTTTTTCAACTCGTTTCAGTTTGCCTTTTTCTTGCCAATAGTACTGCTATTGTATTGGATAGTTGGCGCTAATTCTAAAGTAAAACAAAATTATATTTTGATTGCAGCAAGTTACTATTTTTATTCTTGTTGGGATTATCGCTTTTTATTTTTACTGATTTTTTCAACCTCTTTAAGTTATTTCTCTGCGATACAAATAGAAAAAAGCACAACGCCCTCTGCAAGAAAGTTTTGGCTGTGGCTGTGTGTTATAGTGAGTATTGGTTTTCTCGGGATTTTCAAATATTATAACTTTTTTGCCTCTACCTTTTCTGGATTACTCAACTCCATTGGGTTGCATTCGAGTCCGCTTTTACTGAAAATTATTCTGCCTGTTGGAATCTCTTTTTACACCTTTCATGGATTATCGTATAGTATCGATATTTATTACAAACGCATCAAAGCGGAGCGAAATATAGTAGATTATTCTTTGTTTGTCAGCTATTTCCCGTTGCTTGTGGCTGGTCCTATTGAAAGAGCCACCCATTTGTTACCACAACTGAAAGTGCCAAGAAAGTTTGATTATGAAAAAACCAAAGAAGGAATCTACCAAATCATTTGGGGTTTAGTCAAGAAAGTCGTTATTGCTGATACCTGTTCGATGTATGCCAATGCTGTTTTTGATCATTACCATTCGATGAATTCTTTATCTTTGATTTTGGGGGCAATTTACTTTGCTTTTCAAATTTATGGCGACTTTTCGGGCTATTCGGATATTGCTTTGGGAACTTCAAAACTCTTTGGCATTGACTTATTGAAAAACTTTGATTTTCCTTATTTTTCCCGTGATATTGCAGAATTTTGGCGAAAATGGCATATTTCATTATCGTCGTGGTTTCGGGATTATGTATATATTCCCCTAGGTGGTAGCAAGGGTACTAAATTATTTCAAATCCGAAATGTATTCGTGATTTTCTTATTGAGCGGATTTTGGCATGGTGCCAATTGGACTTTTATCGTCTGGGGATTACTAAATGCGCTTTACTTTATTCCTTTGTTATTGTTAAACAAAAACAGAACTAACCTTACTGCCTTTAAAATTTCATTCGATTTTACATCCTTTAAAATTGTTATCAATATCGTGTTAACCTTTACTATAACCTGTTTTTCTTGGATTTTTTTCAGAGCCAAAACCATACAAGATGCACTAGCGTACATCAAACGCATGGTAACCAATTTAGATTTTACTCCACAATATTTCAACTTCGAACGCTACAGCTATGAACTCCTTTTTATGCTTTTGTTCTTTGTTATGGTTGAGTGGCATAATCGTTATAAAATAGAACCGCTATCGGGCAAATTTTCTTGGATTAAGATAAGTTTGAGCATCATGGCGATTCTAGCATTGGGCGTTTTTACAGATTATAAAAACTTTATTTATTTCCAATTCTGATGAAAAAGTTTTTACTATTTGTATCGAAAATTTTACTCGTTATCCTGCTTTCCGCTGTGGTGTTAGATGTTTTGTATACCGCTATTTATTTACAAAGTTCCAAAAGAAACAAGATAGAATACGTTTATAATTCCCAATGCAAAAACTTTGATGTAGCTTTTCTTGGTTCATCGAGAACACAAAATCACATGAAGGCAAAACTTTTCAATGATAAAGGAATTACAGCCTACAATTTTGGCATGAGTGGTTCCAAATTAGACGAAACGGCTTTGATGTTAAAACTAATGTTAGAACGAGGATATAAAATCAAAAACATCATTTTGGATGTCGATTTAAACCTTAATAGCAATGCATATTCGGATGGGGTTCGAGCTATGTATATGCCATATTTGACATGTTCACCAACGATACAAAACCACTACAAAACAATTCCTGAATATAACAAACTGCGGTATATCCCGTTTTATAGATACCTTGCGAACGATGCCAAAATTGGATTGAGGGAAGTATTCTTTTCATTAGTAGGTAAAAAATCTAATTCGTTGGAAAATTTTGGTTATTTTCCTTTAAGTGGAATGGGGAAAAATATGAGTTATGAACTTTCGGATTACACACCAAAAAGAAATTTTGCTTACGAAGAAATAAAAACTATTTGCAAAAAAAATACTATTCATCTCATTGCCATTAGCACGCCGATGTGTCAAGAATGTGATTCAAATACTTATTTTAACGCAATAAAATCTGTGTATCCCGAAGTTTATAATTATGAAAACAAAGTTACTGACGATAAGTATTTTTCCTCTTGTGGTCACATGAATGTAGCAGGTGCCACATTATTTACAACTATAGTAGTAAACGATTTTATCCAGAACAAATTCAAAAATTGAAAAAAATACTATTTCTTTTGTTTATTATCAATCAATCGCTCTTGGCCCAACATAATTCCAAAATGGTTGTAACGGTTGATCATGATAAGAAAGTACTGACTGTTAATCAGCAACTCACTTTTTCTAATCAGACCAACGACACATTGTCCACAATTGTTTTGAATGACTGGACTAACGGCTATAGTTCAAAATACACGCCTTTGGCTGCCCGATTTTCGGATGAATTTGAAAGAGGTTTTCATTTGGCCAAAGAAAAAGAACGTGGCAGAACTAGCGCGCTCGTAATTTTAGATGAAAATCAAACCGCTTTAACTTGGGAACGCGATGTAAATCACCCCGATGTTATTCAAATTGAACTAAAAGAAAAAGTAATGCCAAATCAAAAAATAACCATTGCATTACAGTATTCTGTTAAAATCCAAAGTGATAAATTTACCAAATATGGGTATAATGATAGTGGACAATTGTATTTAAAAAATTGCTTCCTTATACCAGCACGTTATGAAAATCATAGCTTTGTGAAATATGACAATTTGAATATAGATGATTGTGCCAATGCCCTTTCTGACTATCAAATTGAAATGAAAATCGCTCAAAATTTTGAATTAAATTCCGATTTGAAAGAAGTGCAAAAAGAGACTAGTAATGGCTTCACCACCTATCAATTATCTGGAGAAAAAAGATTGGATTACACGCTTTTGATTGAAGGAAAAAGGGATTTTGAAGTTTACAAAAATGGCGCAATCGAAATTGTTTCCAATATAAAAGACAATCGATTAAACGAAATTCAAAGAGCACTTATAGTCGATAGAGTTGTGACTTATGTAACCAAGAATTTAGGAGAATTTCCGCATGAAAAAATAACCATTACCCAAACAGACTATGACAGAAACCCATTTTATGGTTTGAATCAGTTGCCTTATTTTATTAGTCCGTTTCCAGAAGAGTTTATGTATGAAATTAAGTTTTTAAAAACGTATCTGAATAATTATTTACACAACTCCTTACAACTTGATCCAAGAAAAGATAATTGGATTTTTGATGGAATTCAGGTATATTTTATGATGAAATATATAGAAGAATTTCATCCAGAAAGTAAGATGATGGGCAGTATTGCCAAACTAAAGTTACTCAAAAGCTATAATTTGGTTTCACTCGATTTTAACGGTCAATACAGCTATTTATACATGTTGATGGCTCGCAAAAACTTGGATCAACCGTTGGGAAATCCAAAAAATACTTTGATAAAATTCAACGAAAAAATTGCCTCAAAATACAAAGCCGGATTAAGTTTAAACTATCTAGATGGTTATCTTGAAAACAATGTGGTTCAAAATAGTATTCAACAGTTTTTCGAATTGAATAAAAAACAACAAACCAATCAAAGTGATTTTGAAAGCATTTTAGCCGCCAATGCTCCAAAAAAAATCAACTGGTTTTTTGATGAAATGATCGATTCTCGTGACATTATCGATTTTAAATTCGACAAGGTTACCCGAACTAATGACAGCGTTAGCTTTTCGTTAAAAAACAGAACCCAAACCACGGTTCCAATTTCAATATATGGATTAAAAAACAAGAAAATTGTTTTCAAAAAATGGATTGACATTCCAACCTCTGACACCATTTACAGCCTGCCAAGAAACAACGCAGATAAAATTGTCATCAATTATAAAAATGAAATTCCCGAATTTAATTTAAGAAACAACTGGCGCTCTTTACGCAGTTTTCATTTGAACAACCGACCGCTAAAATTTATTTTTTTCAAAGATTTAGAAGACCCCAATTACAATCAAATTATTTATATACCTACGTTGGACTACAATTTATATGATGGTTTTTTGCCAGGTTTTCGTTTTCACAACAGAACCATATTGGACAAACCCTTCAATTTTGATTTGAATCCAACCATATCCACCCGAGCACAAAGCTTATCAGGCAGAGGTTCTTTGTTTATAAATCAGTACAACAGAGACAGCAATTTGTATAACATTCGCTATATTATGAGTGGGCAATATTTGCATTATGCTCCCGATGCTTATTATACAAAATTGGCTCCAACCGTTATATTTTCGTTTAGACCCGATGATTATAGAGATAATAAAAAGCAAACCATAGTGATCAAAGAAATTGTGGTCAATAAAGAAACAAGTGCCTTTACTATTGTGGAAAACAGCGAGAATTATGCTATTTTTAATGCAAAATATTATAATGTTCGTACCGAAGTTACCAAACATTTTTCGTTTTTGGGAGATTTTCAATACGCCAAAAACTTTGGCAAACTAGCTTCTGAAATACAATACCGAAAACTTTTTGACGATAACCGTTCGTTAAACCTTCGCTTTTTTGCAGGTACTTTTTTGCATAACAAAACAAATTCGACTTATTTCGATTTTGGTTTGGACAGACCTTCTGATTATCTTTTTGAAAGCGAATACATTGGTCGTTCAGAAACCAAAGGATTGTTTAGTCAACAATCCATTATTGCTGATGGTTTTTTTAAATCAAAATTAGAAACTAGAACCGCAAACAAATGGATGATTACAACTAATGCCAGTTATAGCATTTGGACATGGATTGAGGTGTATGGCGACATTGGTTTTATAAAAAACAAAGATGTTGCACCCCAATTTGTTTATGACAATGGTATTCGCTTGAACTTGGTTACAGATTATTTTGAACTGTATTTTCCTGTTTATTCTAATAATGGTTGGGAAGTAGGTCAAAAAAATTACGGACAAAAAATTCGTTTTATTGCCACATTTAGGCTCGAAACACTTGTTAATCTTTTTACTCGAAAATGGTTTTAAATCAAGGTAGATTTTTTAATAATTTGCGGATGCTCGTGCAAATCAAAAATTTTGTTGAATTTTTTTCAGTACACCGTCATTTAAAACAAATAAATTGCAGATAATTAAACCTATATTATTCCAGCAGAATATACTTTGTTACTGCTTTTTATTTAATTTTGTTTCCTCAAGAAATTTTTCCCGTCAATGGCTGAAACTACATCAAAAACCGAAATTACCTTTGCAGACTTCAAACTAGAAGTGCTAAACGATTACAAAATTGCAACAATCAGCAGAGAATGCAGTCTTCTTGGTCGAAAAGAAGTGCTAACAGGAAAAGCAAAATTTGGAATCTTCGGTGACGGAAAAGAAGTGCCGCAATTGGCAATGGCGAAAGCATTTCAAAACGGCGATTTTCGTTCAGGATATTATCGTGATCAAACGTTTATGATGGCAATTGGTCAATTGTCTATTCAGGAATTTTTTGCCGGTTTGTACGGTCATTCCAATTTAGCACACGATCCCATGAGTGCCGGAAGACAAATGGGCGGACATTTTACCACTCATTCAATCGACGAAAATGGCAACTGGAAAAACCTGACGCAACAAAAAAATTCTAGTGCCGATATTTCTCCAACTGCAAGTCAAATGCCGAGATTGTTAGGATTGGCACAAGCCTCCAAAATTTATAGAAATGTACGAGGCTTGGAAGATTTTACTGATTTTTCTAAAAAAGGAAATGAAATCGCATGGGGAACCATTGGTAATGCTTCTACTTCCGAAGGATTATTTTTTGAAACCATCAATGCCGCAGGAGTTTTACAAGTTCCCATGATTATCAGCGTTTGGGATGATGATTACGGAATTTCAGTTCATGCCCGACATCAAACCACCAAAGAAAGCATATCAGAAATCCTTAAAGGTTTTCAGCGCGATACAACTGTAAAAGGGTACGAAATTTTAACGGTCAAAGGTTGGGATTATCCAACTCTTGTCGCTACTTACGAAAAAGCCGCCGAAATTGCTCGTGAAGAACATGTTCCGGTTTTGATTCACGTTCAAGAACTGACCCAACCTCAAGGTCATTCCACATCGGGATCGCACGAACGGTATAAAGACACCAACCGATTAGCATGGGAAACCGATTTTGATTGCTTAACGCAAATGAAAAAGTGGTTACTTGAAAATGATTTGGCTTCCGCCGAAGAACTAAATACCATTGAAACCAACTCAAAAAAAGAAGTTCTGGAAGGGAAAAAAATTGCGTGGGCAGCTTTTATAGCACCTATGAAAGAAGAACAACAAGAATTAGTTTCGTTATTAAATTCAATAGCAACAACAAGCGCCAGCCAAGTTATTATCGAAAAAGAAGCATCAAATTTGGCATCCATAAAAGAGCCTATTCGTAAAGATATTTTAACCGTTGCCCGTAAGGTTTTGCGAATGATTGTTCATGAAAGCGGAAGGACACAACTAGCGGATTGGATTGCGAATTATACGAGCAAAATTCAACCCAAATTCAGTTCGCATTTATTTTCACAATCAGATAAAAATGTTTTGAATGCAACCGAAATTGCTGCCACATATCTCGATGATGCGCAAGAAGTAGATGCGCGATTGGTTTTGCGCGACAACTTTGATGCACTCTTTTCAAAATATCCGGAAGTGTTGGTTTTTGGCGAAGATGCCGGAAATATTGGTGACGTCAATCAAGGTTTAGAAGGCATTCAGGAAAAATACGGAGAACTTCGTGTCGCTGATGTGGGCATTCGGGAAGCCACAATTATCGGTCAAGGAATAGGAATGGCACTGCGCGGTTTGCGCCCCATTGCCGAAATTCAATATTTAGATTATTTGCTTTATGCCATCCAAATCATGAGCGATGATTTGGCAACGCTGCAATACAGAACTCGTGGCACACAAAAAGCACCTTTGATTATTAGAACACGCGGCCATCGTCTGGAAGGTATTTGGCATTCGGGTTCACCAATGGGAATGATTATCAACGCCGTTCGTGGCATTCATGTATTGGTTCCTAGAAATATGACCAAAGCCGCTGGTTTTTACAATACCTTGTTAACCACCGATGAACCAGCATTAGTAATCGAATGTTTAAACGGCTACCGTTTGAAAGAAAAAATGCCAACCAATTTAGGCGAATTCAAAACTGCCATTGGCGTGGTAGAAACTTTAAAGACAGGAAGCGATATTACGATTGTTTCCTACGGTTCAACACTTCGAATTATAGAACAAGCTGTAAAAGAGTTACTGGAAGTAGGTATAGATGCCGAAATTATTGATGCGCAATCCTTGTTACCCTTCGATATAAATCATGATTGTGCAAAATCGGTTACAAAAACCAACCGTTTGCTGGTAATTGATGAAGATGTTCCCGGCGGCGCAAGTGCTTATATCCTGCAACACATTATCGAGGAACAAAAAGCATATTCCTATCTTGATAGTCAGCCGCAAACATTGACAGCAAAAGCGCATCGTCCTGCTTACGGTACCGATGGCGACTATTTTTCGAAACCATCAGCAGAAGATGTTTTTGAAAAAGTATATGCCATGATGCATGAAGCAATGCCAAATAAATTTCCGAGTTTATATTAATACTAAAAATAATGCAACAAAAGCAATTACTAGACTTAACCGAAACCTTCGGAAATCCACTATATGTTTATGATGCCGATAAAATTGAATATCAGTACCAGCGTTTAAATAATGCTTTTAAAGTAGAAAAACTTCGCATTAATTATGCGATGAAAGCCTTGTCCAATGTTTCTATTTTAAAACTATTGAAGAATTTAGGTTCAGGATTAGATACCGTTTCTATTCAGGAAGTACATCTGGGTTTGCATGCAGGTTTTACGCCCGACAAAATTATTTTTACCCCAAATGGTGTTTCCTTTGAAGAGATTGAAGAAGTAGCCAAACTGGGCGTTCAAATCAATATTGACAATCTTTCTATTTTAGAACATTTTGGCACAAAATATCCAAAAGTTCCTGTTTGTATTCGTATCAATCCCCATGTCATGGCGGGTGGCAATGCTAATATTTCGGTGGGGCATATCGATAGTAAATTTGGGATTTCTATATATCAAATTCCGCATGTTTTAAGAATCGTTGCCAATACCAAGATGAATATCAACGGAATCCACATGCACACAGGTTCAGATATTTTGGATATTGAAGTATTCTTGTATGCCTCGGAAATTCTGTTTGATACAGCTAAACAATTTGCAGATTTAGAATTTCTCGATTTTGGTTCCGGATTTAAAGTCCCTTACAAAAAAGATGACATCGAAACAAATATTGAAGAATTAGGGGAAAAACTAACCAAACGTTTTTTGGCATTCGAAAAAGAATATGGTCGTGAGCTCACCTTGGCTTTTGAACCCGGGAAATTTTTAGTAAGCGAAGCTGGTTATTTTTTAGCCAAAGTAAATGTCGTAAAACAAACCACATCAACCGTTTTTGCAGGAATAGATAGCGGTTTTAATCACCTGATACGACCCATGTTTTATGGCTCACAACACAGCATAGAAAACATCTCAAACCCCAAAGGAAAAGAACGGTTCTACACCGTAGTAGGTTACATTTGCGAAACCGACACCTTTGCCAACAACCTCAAAATAGCCGAAATCCAAGAAGGTGATACCCTTTGTTTTAAGAATGCAGGAGCATATTGTTTCTCAATGGCGTCTAACTACAACTCCCGTTTTAAACCTGCCGAAGTGTTATGGAAAAATAACAAAGGGCATCTAATACGAGAACACGAAACCCTCAACGACTTGCTGCAAAACCAAATTATGATAGATTTATAATCATAATCCTAAATATCCAATACCGCAAAAGCATCTTTTAGAGATGCTTTTTTTGTGACTAGGTTATAAAATTCCTCCTCTAATCCCGTTAATTATTTATAAGATATTTTTATATATTTGAAATTGTAATAAAGATTGACGGGTGTCAGACTAATAAACCCACATTTGGTTAGATTAGTCTGATTTTATCAGACTAATAAATGAATTATAAATAAGCGTAGCGCCCCCAGGAATGAAAGACATTAATCGAAACTTTATGAAATATTATTATTTATCCTTTATTGTTTTTTTAATCTTTTCATGTACAAAGGAAGACGAGAATAATGTTGAATTTATATCCCTTGAAATAAATTCATGGGGCAAATCTGATTATAATGATGTGCAAATTTTTAGAAAACAAAATACTTATAAGCTTTTTGATACCTGTGATTTCAACATTAATTGGATTTACAATTTATCGTCAAAGTTATGATAGCTATAGAGAAACCCGAATTTTATTTTGGGGGTTGAATGGAGAAAAGGATACAAGCAAAGCCCTTTAAAACCGTTTAGCGAAGTAACTAATTTAATTTTCTTCAACCACATAAACGCATGCACTTCGTACCACTTTTTAAAACCATTCTGTAGTACTAAATAACTATTTACTTTTGTAGTACTATTTACTTGACGCCCCTGTTTCTATTTTCAATCCTTACTTTAATTCAATTGTTCTTGAAATACTTCAAGTAAAAATTTAGGCGAAATCATTTTGTTGGGTGAAGCTTCCATTGCTTTCAAAACACGTTCAACAGCATTTGGATTTAAACCCATATTGATGCCAATTTCATGTATTTTTACATGCTCGCGTTCATGCAAAACTCCGTCACTATGCATCAATAAAGCCAAACGATAAAATTGCTGCACGCGTTCAAATTCAGATTTAATAACAACAGGATACGCTTCTTGATGAAACAAGTTCTTAAAATCGGCTTTTGGTATCTGCAGTTGCTCCGCAATCATCGTCAGGAACAAATGTTCTCGTTCATGCAGCTTACCATCTATAACCGAAAAGGCAATCATTTCCAACAAAAGTGCTAATCGTTCCTCGTAATTGTTCATCAAGTGGTTATTAATTCTGAGCTAAAATATAATTTTTTGCGAAATTTTGCTACTTTATAGCTTTCAATTCATTTTTGATTTATTTTTACATTACTAAAAATGAAATCATGAAAAAGTTAAACCTTATTTTTTTAATACTACTACTCTGTGCTGTGACTGCCAAAGCGCAATTTGGAAACCCCAACAATAGCTTGAGATCTAACAGGATGCCAATGTCAGCGCCCAAAAAACCATCAGCAGAGGAAGTTGCAAAAAATAAAGAAGAACAAATAGATAAGTTCATCAATAAGCTAAAAAAAGATTTAACGCTGGATGAACTTCAAACGATAGCCATCAAAAACGAAATAGTAGCCAATAGTCGCAATATAGATATTGTAACAAAAAAAGAAATTTCGGACGAAAGTAAATCCAGCGAAATAAAAGCAATGATGGACAAGACCGAAGTAATCATCAACTCCTATTTGAATAAAGAGCAAAAAGAAAAATATATTGCTTTAAAAGCAGGTGGTAAATCCAAAACAAAAGATAAAAAAACCAAAAAAGAGGACACAAATACCGAAAAATAAAACTTAACCATACTCCATTTGAAACCTTATTTGTGGTTACTAATTGTATTAATTTTTGGCACTATCACGGCACAGCAAACAACCGCCAGTAAGCAAATTTCTACTTTTACAATTGACGCACCTCAATTAAAAATCACCAAAAAAATTTGGGTCTATCTACCCAAAAACTACAGCCAAACAACCAAGAAATACCCTGTCATTTATATGCACGATGCACAAAATTTATTTGATGCAACAACCTCTTACATGGGCGAATGGAATGTGGATGAAACCTTGGATAGCATCAGTGCGCAAGTTATCGTTATTGGGATTGAACATGGCGGAGACAAACGTATCGAAGAATTAACGCCATTCAAAAATACCAAATATGGTGGCGGTAATGCCGCTGCTTATTTAGACTTTATTGTAGTTACTTTAAAACCAAAAATTGATGCCACCTACCGCACTAAAACCAATTCAAAAAACACAGCCATTATGGGAAGTTCGCTTGGTGGGCTGGTTTCGTTTTACGCCGCATTAAAATACCCAAAAGTATTCGGGAAAGTAGGCTGTTTCTCGCCCGCATTTTGGTTTAACCGAATTGAGCTCAACGAATTACTAGCAAAAACTAAAGATTTTAAAACAAAAATCTATTTTTTATGTGGTGATAACGAAGGCGATGCCGATGTAATCCCCGACATGAAAAACATAGAACATTGGGTCAACACAAAACGTTGTGAATGCCTAAAACTAAACAAAGAAGTTATCGTCAAAGGAGGACAACACAACGAAAAATTGTGGAGAGAACATTTCAAAAAGGCGTATCTTTGGCTGTTTTAATTGGGTATTGGTTTTTAGGACTTGAGTCTTTGCTTTTTGCTCTTTGCCAAATGACTTTTGCCTTTCGCACTTTGCTTTTTGCCTTTCGCTCTTGAATTTTTAATTATAAATTTTAAAAAAATGAACAACAACGATATTTTTAAAAAACTTCGCGTAGCCTTGCAATTGCGAGACGATCAAATTGTAGAAATCCTCGAACTAGTAGATTTTATAATGTCAAGAGGAGAAATAGGCAACTTGTTTCGCAATGAAGACCATCCTAATTTTATGGAATGTGGCGATCAAGTGTTACGTAATTTTTTAAACGGATTGGTAATTCATCTGCGTGGCACCAAGGAAAATCCCAAAAATGCCATGGAGGTTATCAAACAAAATCAAGCAGTAGTAAAGAAAAATAATGCTGAAACCAGAACCAAAAACGAACAGAGCGCAGCTAAAGCTAAACCAGATTTCGCACGAACCAACAGCAAACCCAACGAAGCGAAACCTAAAACCAATTTCAAAAAGAAGCCCTTTAATCCCAAAGATAAAAAACCAGCACCAAAAATTCCGATAGTTGAAAAAGTTACCTTTAAAAACGGAAAAAAATAATTATTACATGGGGATAAATGATATATTTGCTTATCAATAAACCAATTAACCAAACATTATAACAATGAAACTAATCTGTAAATTTGTAATGGCCTCTCTTGCAACGGTCGTTTTTTCGTGCAACAATGAGGCTGAAAAAGCCAACAGTACTACTTCAAAAATCAGTACAGCAACATTAACTGTTACCCCAAAGAAATTTTTATTCGATGCTACAAAAGCCGAAACAGCAGGCAACGCTGATTGGGTAATTGATGAAGATTCCTCAAATCCACAACGCATTCCAACGCCTGCACAAGCAACCATTACGGCTACAACTCCCGAAAATTATTGGACAGGAGCGCTTTCGTCATGGGGAATTGCTTTAGTAAAACTGGGTCACACCGTAGAAACTTTGCCCGTAGGAACTGCTATTACTTATGGTGGTACGGGAGCCCAAGATTTGAAAAACTATAGTGTATTTGTAGTGGATGAACCCAACACACGATTTACAGCCACCGAGAAAACTGCCATTTTAAACTTCGTAAAAAACGGTGGCGGATTATTTATGATTTCAGACCATACCATTTCAGACAGAAATAATGACGGCTGGGATTCTCCCGCAATATGGAATGATTTGATGTCAAATAATGCGGTACAAACCAATCCTTTTGGAATTACCATTACCTTAAATAATTTTTCAGAAACTACTTCTAACCGCTTAAGCGCAACAACCAACCCCATTTTGAATGGCTCGCAAGGAACCGTTTCCCAACTGAAATATTCCAATGGCGCTTCAATGTCTATTACAACTACTGTCAATCCTACTGTTCAAGGACTCATTTGGAGAAGCACTTCATCGCAAGGAACCTCAAACATTATGTGTGCTTCGTCCACTTTTGGAACCGGAAGAGTTTTCGCAATTGGTGACAGTTCGCCTGCCGATGACGGAACAGGTGCTGCTGGTAATACACTATATCCTGGTTGGACCGAGCTAGCTTCGCACGCGCGTTTGCATCTCAATGCTTCATTGTGGTTGGCGAAGTTGTAAAACTTAATTATAGAATAAAAAAATCCCCTCGTTTTAAAACGAAGGGATTTTTTTATTAATCATCTTTAATGGTGATGACCACTTCTTCATCGAACTTGTATTCGCCTTTTTTATAAACATCTTTGTTGGGCAGTACAACTTCGTATGTATAAATGCCTTTGGGTAATAAAAAGAGGCATTCTTTACCGTTTTTTTGTATAACGAGTTCTTTTTTAATCTCGTCTCCTTCCTCGTTTTTACCCACTATCCTGAAAGTAATTTTATCAACCAGTTTGTTTTTGACGCAAACACTTTCAATAAATTTACTATCCGATTTAGCTCCTTTGGCGGTTTTAAAAATACTTAAACCGGTTAGCAGTAATTCTCCGCCTTTAAGAGCAGTTTGAAGATCGGATTGGGCAAAGCATAAAGTAGGTATTATTAGTAATACCATTTTAAATTTTGACAACATGGCTCCAAGTTGTACCTCATCAAATCTTAAAAATGAAATCTACGCTTATTGAAATTTACTTTGTTCTAACAATGTTAATAACTTGTCTATCATGATATTTCTCTAAATTAATATTGTACTTACCTGAAATAGTGTCCATAATATTTTTGAAATTATTAAGGTCATATTCTTTACTATCTAATTTAATTTTAGATTTACTATTTTTAGAATTAATAATTGATTGAACTAATGCATTATCATTATTTGTAGAATAAGCATCCAAACTAGTTGATTCTATTTTAGTATCACTTGATATGTATGTTTTTTTTGAACAATTAACGAGTGAGAACATTAATAGAATTAACAATATTGTTTTTTTCATCTTAGTATTTTTTTATTGGTACTAATTTAAGGTTAAAAAATTAAATCTACGGTTTTAATTTACAAACATTGCTCAAACCACAAACATTATTCAATGCCTGAGTTGCTGCACTTCCTGGAACAAAAAAACGCACACCAGTAACATCATCTGAATACCATAAGCCGGCAATCGCACAATCACCACCTCCATACCAAAGTCCATGAGTTGCTGTAACTCTATTTCCATTTACATCATTTAATACATAAATAAAACCACTTTCATTAGAACAGGCATTAGTTACTTCTATTGAAGTGAAACGGTCAGATTTAAATTTAAAAGGTTTAGTAGAAATTAATTCTGCTTCCACAACTTCAAAATCAGAACTTTCAATTTTGTCTAAGTCATTTAATTTATACAAACTCTCGAGTTTTAAAAATTTCAACTCTACTTTTGGGTTCTCCTGTCCATAAGATATACTACTAAACACTACCACGGCAAATAAGCCAAATACTAATTTTTTCATTTTTAATTGTTTTTAAAATTATACATTTTTTCCGTTTAACAAAACATTTCGCGATATATTTTGATATTGTAAAATTGCTACTATTCTTAACCATTGCCAAACAACAAATTGTTTAAATCAAACAACTTATTGTTTGAAATTATTAAAAAGTTGTTTGAAAAAACATCCTTTTTATACAATAAATCTGTAATTCCTTCGTTATACTCTACCACACTTTAATAAATTTCAAATACCACAAAAAACAAATTATTAATAATTAAAAAAATCAAAACCATGACAACAGGTATTAAATTGAAATTGTTACGAGAAAAAAGAAAATTATCCCAAGAAGAATTGGCCTATAAAATAGGTGTAGTTCAGGCCACAATTGGCAATTGGGAACGTGGTAAAAGCATTAAAGTGGATTATATCCCCAAATTGGCTGATATACTAGAGGTGTCGTCAACCTATTTTATGGAAGAAAGTCAGCCAATAATTAATGATCCAATTACTGATGCAATAGTCAATAATGAAACAGGTTTTGAAATAACAATAAAAACTCCCAATACTTTATTTGATGACCTTAATAAAAAAATGGATTTTATAATTAACCAGTTCAATGGTGTCTTATAATTACTAAGTCAATAAAAACAAAATCAACTTACAGTATATACAACAAAAAATCCTGAGCTTTCACTCAGGATTTTTTTTATTCGTTTCGATGTCTTTTCTGTTCGCGCGCCAACAAGGTATTCTTCAGCAGCATGGCAATCGTCATTGGACCAACCCCGCCGGGAACTGGTGTTATATATGAGGCTTTTTTTGAAACCGCTTCAAAATCTACATCACCGGTAATTCGGTAGCCTCTTGGATCATTTTTATCTTCAACACGTGTAATTCCAACGTCAATTACGACTGCATCATCTTTAATCATTTCGGCTTTCAAATAATTAGGAACACCAAGAGCCGTGATAATAATATCAGCTTGTGTTGTGATTTGGGCAATGTTTTTAGTATAACTATGAGTGAGTGTTACGGTTGAATTTCCCGGAAAACCTTTTCTTCCCATCAGTATACTCATTGGCCTTCCTACGATGTGACTTCTTCCAATCACAACAGTGTGTTTGCCTTTGGTTTCAACATTATATCGCTCTAATAATTCCAAAATTCCAAAGGGTGTTGCCGGAATAAAAGTGGTCATATCCAGCGCCATTTTTCCAAAGTTTTCAGGATGAAAACCATCTACATCCTTGCTTGGATCAATGGCCATTAATATTTTCTGTGTATCAATTTGTTCGGGCAAAGGCAATTGAACGATGAAGCCATCGATATCATCATTTTCGTTAAGTTCAGCAATTTTTTTCAATAGCTCCGTTTCCGAGGTGGTACTTGGCATTTGGATTAAAGTCGATTCAAATCCAACCAATTCACATGCTTTTACTTTGCTTCCTACATAAGTTAAGCTTGCACCATCATTGCCCACAATTACAGCCGCCAAATGAGGAACTTTTTCATGGTTTAACTTCATCTTGTCAACTTCAGCTGTGATTTCGAGTTTGATGTCTTTAGCGATTTTTTTACCGTCCAATAATTTCATAATTATTTAAAGTTTTAGCTTGAGCGTTTTATATATATGAAATCCTGTTACTAGCTATTTTATAAAAAAAGGTTTAAATTTTGCTACTTGAAAATTTAAACCTTACACTTTTATTTCATTCCTCCCATCATCTTCATCAAATTTTTTCCGCCGCCGCCTTGCATCATTTTCATCATTTTGCTCATTTGCTCAAATTGTTTCATCAACTGGTTTACTTCTTCTATTTTTCTACCCGACCCTTTGGCAATTCGCAATTTTCTTTTCATATCAATTACAGAGGGTTTGCTGCGCTCTTTTGGCGTCATCGAATGAATTATAGCCTCAATATGTTTGAAAGCATCATCTTCAATTTCTACATCTTTCAATGCTTTTCCGGCACCCGGAATCATTCCAACAAGGTCTTTCATGCTCCCCATTTTTTTTACTTGCTGAATTTGAGCCAAGAAATCATCAAACCCAAATTCGTTTTTGGCAATTTTCTTCTGAATTTTTCTGGCTTCTTCCTCATCATATTGCTCTTGTGCTCGCTCTACCAGCGATACAACGTCGCCCATTCCGAGAATTCTTTCTGCCATACGTGCTGGATAAAACACATCAATCGCATCCATTTTTTCTCCAGTTCCAATAAATTTGATTGGCTTATCGACTACTGATTTAATAGAAATGGCAGCTCCACCACGAGTATCGCCGTCTAATTTGGTTAGTATAACGCCGTCAAAATTCAATCTGTCATTAAACGCTTTTGCTGTATTGACCGCATCTTGACCCGTCATGGCATCTACAACAAACAAGGTTTCTTGTGGTTTAATAGCGGCGTGAACATTGGCAATTTCGTTCATCATTTGCTCATCAATTGCCAATCGACCAGCCGTATCGACAATCACGACATTAAAACCTTTTGATTTTGCGTAAGCAATAGCTTTTAGAGAAATGTCAACCGGATTTTTATTTTCGGGTTCTGAATATACTTCCACTCCTATTTGGTCTCCCACCACATGCAACTGATTGATTGCCGCAGGACGATATATATCACAAGCGACCAAAAGTGGTTTTTTATTCTTTTTAGTTTTAAGATAATTGGCGAGTTTTCCAGAGAAAGTTGTTTTCCCAGAACCTTGCAAACCCGACATTAAAATCACGGTTGGATTACCCGAAAGGTTTATTCCTGTTGCATCGCCACCCATTAATTCGGTTAATTCGTCTTTCACGATTTTAACCAATAATTGTCCTGGCTGCAAAGTCGTTAATACATTGGCACCAATTGCTTTTTCTTTAACTTTTGTGGTAAAATCTTTGGCAATTTTAAAGTTAACATCGGCGTCAAGCAAAGCACGACGTACTTCCTTTAAAGTTTCGGCTACATTTACTTCGGTTATTTTCCCATGTCCTTTGAGGATATGGAATGCTTTATCTAGTTTATCACTTAAATTACTGAACATGATTTTTTATTTTGAATGGTAAAGGTACTATTTTGAATTGAAATTTGAAATTTGAAATTATTGAAACTACATTCGATCTGGCACTTCAATTCCTAATAATTTAAAGGCAGATTTTATAGTTTCGCCTACTTTTTTTGAAAGTTGAACTCTGAACGTTTTTTTAGTCATATCTTCTTCCCCTAAAATGGATACTGACTGATAAAATGAATTGTATTCTTTCACTAAATCATAAGTGTAGTTGGCTATCAAAGCCGGCGAATGATGGTGTGCCGCATTCTGAATTACTTCAGGAAAAAGTTCCATTTGTTTTACTAATTCTTTTTCTTTCGGATGTAATTCTTTTATGTTTAAAACAATACTCAAATCAAATTCGGCTTTTCTCAAAATAGACTGAATTCTCGCATACGTATATTGAATAAAAGCTCCCGTATTACCAGCAAAATCAACAGATTCTTCGGGATTAAAAAGAATTTGTTTCTTCGGGTCTACTTTCAAAATGTAATATTTTAAAGCTCCAAGTCCAATGATTTTAAATAGTTTCGCTTTTTCATCAGCAGAATATCCTTCGAGTTTTCCTAATTCGGTTGCAATTTTTCCGGCAGTTGCGGTCATTTCTTCCATCAAGTCATCAGCATCGACAACAGTTCCTTCTCTTGATTTCATTTTCCCCGACGGCAACTCCACCATTCCATAAGACAAATGATATAAACTTTCTGCCCATTCAAATTCCAATTTTTTTAAGATTAAAAACAATACTTTGAAGTGATAATCCTGTTCGTTTCCGACGGTATAAACCATACCGCCTATATCTGGAAAATCTTTCACGCGTTGAATAGCGGTTCCAATATCTTGCGTCATATAAACGGCTGTCCCATCAGAGCGCAGGACAATTTTTCTGTCAAGACCGTCGGCAGTTAAGTCAATCCAAACCGAACCGTCAGCATCTTTCTTGAAAACACCTTTTTCTAATCCAATTTGAACGACTTGCTTTCCCAGCAAATAGGTGTCGCTTTCATAATAATAGCTATCAAAATAAACTCCCAAATTTTTGTACGTTTGCGCAAAACCATCATAAACCCATTGGTTCATAGTTCTCCAAAGCTCGATTACTTCTGGTTTTGCCGCTTCCCAATCTAAAAGCATTTGTTGGGCTTCTTGAATAATTGGTGCTTGTTTTTTGGCTTCCTCTTCTGTTTTTCCTTGAGCAATTAGTGTCGCTATTTGGACTTTATATTCTTGGTCAAATTTTACATAGAAATTTCCAACCAGTTTATCTCCTTTTAAGCCAGTATTTTCAGGTGTTTGACCGTTGGCAAATTTTTGCCAAGCCAACATTGATTTGCAAATATGAATTCCACGGTCGTTGATGATTTGGGTTTTATAAACTTTTTTGCCCGATGCTTTGATGATTTCTGCTACAGAATAGCCCAAAAGATTATTACGTACGTGTCCTAGATGCAGTGGCTTGTTAGTATTTGGCGAAGAATATTCTACCATTATTGCTTTTGCATTTGGCGAAGCCGAAACAAATCCGAAACTTGGATTATCTTTTATTTCGTTGAAGAAATTGATATAATAGTCATCCGAAACTACCAAATTTAAAAACCCGGAAACAACGTTAAAACCAATAACAACTGTACTATTTTCAGTTAAATAATTTCCAATTTTTGTTCCAATCTCCATGGGGTTTCCTTTAATAATTTTCAATAAAGGAAAAACAACCATCGTTGTATCACCTTCAAATTCTTTGCGAGTAATTTGAAAATCAACTTTTTCGATTGAAATATCAAATAAATGACTGACTGCATTTTGAATTTGTATCGTAAGGATTTGATAAAGCATGGCATAATTTGTTAGAGTTGGCAAAGATAAACATTACAGTAGAATTTTAATAACAACATGGCTTTATAAAAAATAAGAAATTATACGTTTAAAAAATATATAATGTAAGTTTTTTTGTTTTAAAATTAACAATATTATGTATTTAATCGATAATATTTGTATTTTAACGACACATTGAATAATCTTTGTCTTGTCAAAATCCCCAAATTATGAAAAAGATATTACTCCTAACCTTACTCACACTTTCCATCACTGGTTTTTCGCAACCAATATCGGTAAGTACCACAAATTACACAGTACCACAATTGGTAAATAATGTGTTAATCAATTCACCGTGTGTCTCTGCTACCAACATCACGTGGCGAACAGGCACTAATTTTGGTTCATCCAATGGGATTGGATTTTTTCAAAATACTAATACAAATTTTCCCATGACAAGTGGTGTTATTTTAAGCACTGGAAATGTTGTTAATGCACCTGGCCCCAATACCTCTTTATTAAATGACGGTTCATCATCTTGGTCTGGCGATGCTAATTTAGAAGCAACATTGGCAGCTTCTGGAATTAATATGGTTTCTAAAAATGCTTCTGTTTTGGAATTTGATTTTACGCCCATTTCTCCCAACTTTAGTTTTGATTTTATTTTTGCTTCCGAAGAATATGGTAATTTTCAATGTTTATACTCTGATGCATTTGCATTTTTACTAACAAACATGAGTACAGGCGTTACTACAAATCTAGCAGTAATACCAGGTACCAATGTGCCAATTTCCGTGGTAAATATTAGAGATTTTCAGTATAATTCTTCTTGTCCATCGGTAAATCCGCAATATTTTGGAAGTTTTAATGGTGGTTCAGGAGCTGCAAACTCGGCTACAAATTACAACGGACAAACAAAAGTTTTGACAGCAGCATCTGTATTAACTGCTGGTGTTCCTTATCATATTAAATTAGTTATCGCTGATAGAGCAGATCCGCAATCAGATTCTGCAATTTTCTTATCTTCGAACAGTTTTAATATTGGACAAAATGTTTTAGGTCAAGATTTAACATCAGCCAATAGTGCTGCTTTATGTTTTGGCACAACTCATACACTAACTACTGGCTTAAGTACAAGTAGCTATTCATTTATATGGAAAAAATATGGTGTAACTATTTCTGGAGCCACTGGATCTACACTAGATGTTACTCAAGCGGGTATTTATAGTGTAACCTATACGAACTTATTTAGCACTTGTTCCCCTGTAACTGATTCTATAACTGTAGAATTTAATCCTGAAATAACTTCTCCTAATCCCGTTACACTTTACAGATGTGACATGGGTTTAGCAACATATAATTACAATTTAGGTTTAAACACGCCTGTAGTTAAACAAGGTTTGCCCGCAACAACAGTAGTTACTTATTTTGCATCACAAAGTGATGCAGATAACAATAGTAACGCATTACCGTTAGTATATACTAGTCCCGCTGGAGCTACTGTATATGTTAGAATTCAATTGCCCAACAGTCCCTGTTTTTCTACAAAATCATTTCAGTTACAAGTTTCTCCTCCACCAATTGCCAACCAACCGCCAAATATGATTAGATGTACAAATACACCTGAACAAAATACGGCATATTTCAATTTTACGCCACAAACTGCTGTTGTTTTAGGAACACAATCACCAAGTATATATGGCGTTAGTTATTACACTTCATCAAATAATGCTACCAATAGAATAAATCCAATTGCAGATCCCACTTATGGTTTATATGCTAGCACAACAATTTATGTGAGAGTTGAAAACAGTAGCGATCCAGGATGTTTTAGTGTAACGAGTTTTAATTTAATTGTAAATCAAACTCCAATAGTTGATGTGTTTGAAGATGTAATTGTTTGTAATACGTATACATTACAACCGTTAGTAAATGGGAATTATTTCACCCAAATTGGTGGAGGTGGCACACCTTTGTTTGCGGGAGATGTTATAAGTCAAACCCAAACTATCTATATTTTTAATCAACCTGGCGGACCCGGAACTTGTGCTGCGAACAGTTCCTTTAAAGTTACTATAGTTGATGAAAATTCGCTGTCACCTGTAGATTTAAGTAGTTGTGGAAGCTATACATTACCAACATTAACATACGGAAAATATTATACACAATCTGGTGGACCAAACGGTGGTGGAACAGTAATTCCTTTTGGAACAGTAATAACCACTTCACAACTGGTCTATTATTATTTTACTACTACAATTGCGCCAATTTGCGTTGTTAATTCAAGTTTTTATGTAACAATTATTACAAATTTATCTGTTGGGATAAGAAATGATGTATTTGATTGTTCATCGTATGTTTTACCAACGTTATCCGTCGGAAATTACTATACTGGACCAGGTGGAACTGGCACTCAGTTACCCGCTGGTACAGCAATTATGTCTAATCAAACTGTTTATGTGTACTCCACTACAACTGGACCAACGCCATGTTCGGCCGAAGATAGTTTTGAGGTTTTTATAGGAATTGTTCAACCTGCCGATGTTTCTCAATGTAATGGTTATACTTTACCACAATTACCAATTGGCAATTATTTTACTGCACCAAATGGAGGAGGTCAACAAATTCCTGCAGGCACTATTATTAATACGAATTCAATTATTTATATTTATGTTCCAACAACAAGTGAAGGAGTTAATTGTACCAATAATTTACATTTTACATTAACTTTTGCGCAACCACCTGTTGATACCTTACCAAATGTTTCGGTATGTGAAACTTTTACTTTACAAGCACTGTCAAATGGAAGTTATTTCTCTGGTACTGACGGAACAGGAACGCCAATGTTTGCTGGTGATGTTATTTTATCAACTCAAACTATTTATATCTTCAAGAGATTGGATGCGACTTGTTCCAACCAAACTAGTTTTACGGTTACTATAAACCCTTTACCAACAATCGATTCTCGTTCAGATATTGATATTTGTGACCAATATGTTTTGACTCCGTTAAATGTTGGAAATTATTATACGGGTTCGGGCGGAACTGGATTAATGTTAGCAGCTAATACGGTTATAACCACCTCTCAAAGGATTTATATTTATGCTATTACAAACACAACCCCAGCATGTAGCGCCGAAAATAGTTTTCAAATTAATATTTTTACAACTTCTGCAGATGTGATTCAGAATATAACTGCATGTGATAGCTATGTTTTACCGCAATTAACGACTAATAATAAATATTATACTCAAACTGGCGGACCAAATGGAACAGGAATGGAAATTGCTGCAGGAGCAACAATAACATTGAGTCAAACGATATACATTTTCAAAGAATCAATCATAAGAACTGCATTTTCATGTATTGATGAAACTTCATTTACTGTGACGATAAATCATACCCCAACTCTAGCACCTATTTCAAATTCTTTTTCATGTAATTCGTATACTTTACCTTCATTAACATTTGGTAATTATTATACAGGTTCAAATGCAACGGGAACTTTGTTAAACGCAGGAGCTATTTTAACAGCAAATCAAACGGTTTATGTATTTGCTCATTCGGCTACATCACCAGATTGTACTACAGAACGAAGTTTTGCCGTATCAATTTTCAATGTTGATAATTTACCAAACGTGACCATTTGTGAAAGCTTTCCGCTTCCCGCATTGTCTTTTGGCAACTATTATACAGGTCCAAATGGTACAGGAACTCCTTTAAATGTTGGAACAGTTGTTAGTACATCGCAAACTATTTATATATATGCTTTGTCGCCATTTCTACAAAGATGCAGTGATGAAAGTTCATTTACAATAACTATAATAGACACACCAATTGCGCATCCAATTCCTGCAAATTTTACAACGGTTTGTGACCAAGATGGTACCAATGATGGAATAACATTATTCAACCTAACGTCATTATCTGCAACAGTTTTGGGAACTCAAACAGGAAGTGAATTTCAAGTTACCTATTACGAAAGTCTAGCCGATGCAACTACAGGAGCAAATCCAGTAACAGCCTCTACCCAATCTGTTGTTTATGTGAGAGTAAAAAATACATTGACGGCAAATTGTTTTGACGTAAAACCAATTTCGATTCTAGTTAATAAATTACCTGAACCAACACCTACCGACGGTATCATTTGTATAGATAGTAAAACAGAGATTCTTTTAAATCCATACAACATTTACAGTGGTCTACCAAGTGCCAACCATACTTTTGTATGGACGAATGCAACAGGAACCACAGTTGGAACTGCCAATAATTATCAGGCCGTTTTACCAGGAATTTATACTTTAGTAGCTACCAATAGTACAACGGGTTGCAGTTCACCAGCGGTAAATATTACTGTTTCTCCATCAGAACCAGCGGTTGTTGCTTATGAAGTGAGTCAAGATTTTTCGGATAATCAATCCGTTACTGTGACTGCAACGGGTCAAGGAAATAATTTTGAATACCAACTAGACGATGGAAATTTCCAAGACAGTCCTATTTTTGAAAATGTAGGTTCAGGTATTCATACAATAACCGTTAGAGATAAAAATGGTTGCGGAAGCACTACTGTTCGGGCTCTAATTGTGAATTATCCAAAATTCTTTACGCCCAATGGGGATGGTTATCACGACACATGGAATATTAAAGATTTATCTAATCAATCCACCGCTAAAATTGAAATTTATGACCGATATGGAAAATTGCTTACGCTAATAAAACCAAGTAGTAATGGTTGGGACGGAACCTATAACGGTCATTTAATGCCATCTGACGATTATTGGTTTAGTGTCAAATACACCGATCAACATCAGGTTGCACAAGAATTTAGAGCCCATTTCGCCATGAAGCGATAACCTACATTACAATTATGTTGTGCAAAAGCCATCTTTTAACGGATGGCTTTTTGTATTTAGAAGAAAATTTTACCATTTAATAATAGCACTTGCCCAAGTAAATCCGCTACCAAAAGCTGCTAGAACTAAAGTGTCGCCTTTCTTAATTTTTCCGTTTTCCCAAGCTTCGGTTAACGCAATAGGAATGGAAGCTGCTGTTGTGTTTCCATATTTTTGAATATTATTAAAAACCTGGTCGTCACGTAACCCAAATTTCTTTTGAATAAACTGCGAAATCCTCAAATTTGCCTGATGTGGAATCAACATATTAATATCAGAAACTTGTAAATCATTGGCTTGTAAACCTTCATTAATTACTTCACTAAAACGAACCACAGCATGTTTGAATACAAATTGTCCATTCATATAAGGAAAATAACTTTCGTCGTCGGGATTTTTATCTGCCAAAATATCAGTAACCCATCGTCCTCCCATTCCCGGTGCTAAAACAGCTAATTCTTTGGCGTGTTCCCCTTCTGAATGTAGATGCGTTGACAGAATGCCGCTCGCATCATCGCTCCTTGTCAAAATTACAGCACCAGCGCCATCTCCAAAAATTACCGAAACGCTTCGACCTCGCGTGGTCATGTCTAATCCTAATGATTGTACTTCGGAAGCAACCACTAATATATTTTTATACATCCCAGTTTTAATAAACTGATCGGCAACAGACAAAGCATAAATAAAACCCGAACATTGATTGCGAATGTCTAAAGCACCTATAGTTTTCAAACCTAGTTCTTTTTGCAATTCAACGCCTGCTCCAGGAAAATAATAATCCGGTGAAATGGTTGCAAAAACTATAAAATCAATTTCATCAGTAGCAATTTCGGCGCGTTCTATAGCAATTTTTGCAGCCTTTACTCCCATTGAAGTTGTGGTATCTTGACCGCGAATAATGTGTCTTCGTTCCTGAATTCCAGTTCGCTCTTGAATCCATTCGTCACTAGTTTCCATTATTTTAGACAAGTCATCATTGGTAACCACATTTTCTGGAACATAAAAACCTAACCCTGATATTTTTGAACGAAACATATAATTTGTATTAAATTATCGAAAAGAGAAACAAATTTAAGCATTTTTCACGGGTAGCGATTTTATTTTAAGATTTAATAAATATGTAACTACGAGTTTGTAAATTGGCAGAATAAATCAAATCTTTTTGTTATGAAAAAATTAAAGTTGCTTGTTGTTATTTCTTGCTTTTGGACAACAATATCGGCAGCCCAAGAAAATCTTGCCTATCAAAAACCGCCCGCAACAATTTTAGCGTTGGCAGATTATGAAAAAGCACCAAATGTGAGTATGGATTCAAAAAAAGAGTACCTGCTTTACACCTATCGAAATACTTATAAATCGCTTGATGATTTAAACCAAGACGAAATGCGTTTAGGAGGTTTGCGCATCAATCCGATTACTAATATTGCTAGTGCGGTGAATTATATTTCAAACTTAAAAATTAGAAAAATAACCAACAAAACTGAAACTCAAATTAGCGGTTTGCCCGAAAAGCCACGAATTGCATTTGTAACGTGGTCGCCTAATGAAAAGAAAATTGCGTTTACCAATACGATCGCAACCGGAATTGAATTATGGGTTATAGATGTTGCATCGGCTACAGCCCAAAAGCTTACCTCTGCCAAGCTCAATGCCAATCTTGGAACCCCAATAAATTGGATGAACGACAGCAAAACTTTATTGGTAAAAATGATTCCTCAAAATCGTCCATCCTTACTTGATACTAAAAAGGAATTACCAAAAGGACCAACTGTTTCTGGAAGCGATGGCTCAAAATCGCAAAACAGAACCTATCCTGATTTATTAAAAAACAAGACAGATGAAACTAATTTTGAAACGCTAATAACTTCAGAATTATACAAAGTTTCGATAACAGGGAAAGTTGATTTTTTCAAAGAAAGCGATTTATATGCTGGCGAAAGTTTTTCTCCAGATGGCACTTATTTAATGTTGACAACCATTCAAAAACCGTTTTCTTATATCGTTCCTTACAGTCGTTTTGCTCAAAAAACTGTGATTTATGATACCAATGGAAAAGAAGTTAAAGTGGTCAATGAAATTCCGTTGAACGAAGTGATTCCTAAAGGTTTTTCATCTGTAAGGAAAGGGAAAAGAAGTTTAGGCTGGAGAGCGGATAAACCAGCAAATTGGGCGTATGTAATAGCATTAGATGAAGGTGACCAAGCAGTAAAAGCAGCCTTTAGAGACGAAATTTTTACGTGGGATGCACCCTTTAATAGCGAACCAACATCATTAATTAAAACGCAACAACGTTTTGATAACGTAATTTGGGGCAACGAAAAAATTGCTGTAGTTACGGATGAATGGTATGACACCAGAAATACGAAAACATATCTGATTAATCCATCAAATCCGAATAAAGCTGCAAAAATTATTTCAGACAGAAACTCCCAAGATATTTATGCTGATCCTGGTAATTTTGAAACCAAACGAAACGAAAACAATCGCTATGTTCTGGCAATCGAGAACAACAATGCGTATCGTATTGGGAATGGTTTTACAAAAGACGGGCAGTTTCCATTTATTGATGAATTTAATTTGGAAACTTTGAAATCAAAACGTTTGTATACCTCAACATTTAAAGACAAAAAAGAAACATTACTTTCGATTGAAGATTTCAAAAAAGGAGAAGTTTTGGTGCAAATTCAATCTAAAAATGAATTTCCAAATTATTTTTTCAGAAATATAAAATCTAATAAATTACTGCAACTTACCTACTTCAAAAATCCGTTTGAGAGTATAAAAAATGTATATAAGGAAGTGATTAAATACAAGCGCAAAGATGGAGTAGATTTATCTGGAACCTTGTATTTGCCCGAAGGTTATGATAGCGCTAAAAAGTCTGCGAAATTACCTTTATTGATTTGGGCTTATCCCGCAGAATTTAAGGACAAAAGCTCTGCAGGACAAAATGATAAAAATCCAAATGAGTTTACCTTTCCTAACTATGGCTCTTTTGTTTATTGGGTAACCAAAGGCTATGCTGTTCTTGATGATGCTTCGTTTCCTATTATTGGGGAAGGAACCGCTGAACCCAATGATACTTTTATAAAGCAATTAGTAGATGATGCTGCCGCAGCTATTGATGCCGTTGATAATTTGGGGTATATCAATAAAAAGAAAGTAGCCATTGGTGGTCATTCCTACGGTGCATTTATGACAGCAAATTTATTGACACATTGCTCTCTTTTTGCCTGCGGAATTGCCAGAAGCGGGGCATATAACAGAACCTTAACTCCGTTTGGGTTTCAAAGCGAACAACGAAACTATTGGGATATTCCAACAATTTATAATGAAATGTCGCCCTTTATAAATGCCGATAAAATGAAAACGCCTTTACTACTTGTTCATGGCGATGCCGACAATAATCCAGGAACTTTTACGCTACAATCGGAACGGTATTTTCAGGCCTTGAAAAATTTAGGTGCACCTGTTAGATTGGTATTATTGCCAAAAGAAGCGCATGGCTATGTTGCAAAAGAAAATATTTTGCACTTGCTTTGGGAACAAGATCAATTTTTAGAAAAATATTTGAAGGATTAATTTATACCAAAGAATATTTAAAGAAAAGAAATACTGAATTTTTTTGATTCAGTATTTCTTTTTTAAATAAAATGTGTGTCCAATTGGAATAGTGTTTTCACTTTCAAAAAACAAACTTCCCTTGTTATAGTTGGCTTCAATGAGGTAATGACTTCCTAAAAAATAGGAATTTATAACGGTAACTTTCAAATCTGATTTGATTACTATTTGTAATTGATGTGGATAAATTAGTTCAGATTTTCCGTGAACTATAATTTCGTTTACATCCCCAAAAAGAGATGCGATATACTTGGTTTTTGGAGTTTCGTAAAGTGCTTTAGGATTTCCTTCTCTGATAAGTTTGCCATCTTTTAAAACTAAAACTTGATTTGCAAATGCCAAAACATCGGCACTATCATGGGTTGCAAAAATAGTTGTGATTTGTTTTTCTTTTAAATAACTAAACAATTTTCTACGCAAACTGTTTTTTCTAAAATTATCAATATGACTAAAGGGTTCATCGAGCAACAAAACTTCGGGTTCCAATGCTAAAACTTTAGCCAATGCAACGCGTTGCATTTGTCCTCCACTTAAATATTTTGTTTTTACAGCTGCATATTCAGTCATTTCCACAGTTTTCAAAAGATCAGCTATTCTTTCTTTTTTCTTTATCGGAAAGACATTTGAAATAAAGTTACCTACATTTTCGGCAACTGTTGTAAACGGCATTAAATCAAAATCTTGAGCTAAATATTTCATAAAATCCATTCCTGGAATAACAAGATATTTTGGTCCTAATATTTGGCTTTCTTGCCAAAAAATTTGACCTTCATCCAAATCATAAAGTCCGTAAACCAATTTAAGCAAAGTACTTTTTCCGCAACCACTTTCACCAATAATAGCCAAGTTTTCACCTTTTTTTACATTAAAAGAGAGAGAACTGATTGTTAATTTTTCTTGGTAAGAAAATGAAATATTGTTGACTTGTAGCATCATATAAAATGAATTACAAAATTGAACATTCTGTATTGAAATAAAAAATATATTTAAGTAAGTAGCCGTTTTTAAAAATTTTATTTTTGTTTAACATGCAGATTTTAAGGTATATTTTATATTTTTTATTAAATTAGATTTACTTTTGTATACCCAATGTCAGTTACCATTTGAATGATTTATGAAATTGAAAATCTACATAACCTCGCTTTTATTTTTAGCAATAGTTAAAACGTATGCACAAGTTGGTATTGGCACCACATCGCCCGATGCCTCATCAATGCTAGATATTACATCAACTAACAGCGGACTTTTGATTCCAAGAGTGTCTTTAACAAGTGTGAGTGATGTAGCTACCATTGCTTCTCCGCTAACTTCTTTATTAGTTTACAATTCGGGGTTTTCACCTAATGGATATTATTACTGGAATGGCTCAATCTGGGTTCAACTGGCTGTAGGTTTAAATGCTGATTGGTCGCTTACAGGAAACACAGGTACAAGTGCAGCTACAAATTTCTTCGGAACTACTGATGATGTTGACATAGTTTTTAAACGATTTAATATTAGATCGGCATTTATAGGCAACCCTACTGGAGCAACTTCTACCACCGCAAATGTAAAAAACACTTCGCTAGGTGCCAACTCGTTGGTAAATCCTGCAGCTGGTTACAGAAATACAGCTATTGGCACTAATGTGATGCCGGGCAATACAACTGGGAGCAGAAATGTGGCTGTAGGAGATGTAGCTTTGTCTTCGAACACAACAGGGATAGAAAATGTTGCCATAGGTGTAGGTGCTTTATTTTCTAATTCAACTAATAGTTCAAACGTTGCCGTGGGAAGAAATGCTCTGACTGCGAATACTGCAGATTTTAATACTGCTGTTGGTGATAGAGCTTTAAATACAAATTCCAATGGCACATTAAATACCGCTATTGGTGTAAATTCATTATTTCAAAATACACTTGGAAATAACAATACCAGTGCAGGCGTTCAATCTTTGAGATCTAATACTACAGGAAATAACAACTCCGCATTTGGATATCAAAGTTTTTTTAGTAATATTTCTGGTATTGGAAATCTTGGCTTGGGATATCAAGCAGGATATAATGAAACCGGGAGTAATAAACTTTATATTGAAAACTCTAATGCAGATGCTAATAATGCTCTAATTTATGGTGAGTTTGACAATAATATTGTTAGAATAAACGGAACATTGCAAATTAGTAATCCAGCTTCTGCACCAGGCTATTCGCTGCCAATTGTTAGAGGAACAGCTGGGCAATTTTTACAAACAGACGGTAATGGCGGAAGCTCTTGGTCGTCTAATACTGTTTTTCCTTACACAACAACTGGCGCAGCAACTGGCGTTTATCTTGTAGCACTAACACAATATACTATTAGAGTTTTTGGCTCTGTTTCAGAAATCAGGTTACCAACACCAGTTGGTAATACAGGAAAAATATTCGTAATTATTGGTAGTAATGGCATATCTTCCAAAGTCTTTTCAAGTACTTCTGGAAATATTTATGATGACGTTACCAATGCATTCATTACAACTATATCTGGCAGTGTGCGATATACTGTTCAGAGCGATGGCACTGATTGGATTGTTATTGCACGGTAATAATCAAAATTATTTGTAAAAGACAAGAGCGACAGAACTCAAACGTGGAGTGTCGCCCTTATCAACCTAACCAATAAATAACCACAATTTCACTTAAGAAATATATTTTTCAAATGACTTGGTGTCAATTCGAGCTTTTAAATCGTGTAACAAATTATACAATCCAAAGAAAGTTCTGTTGATGTATAAAAAATGTTTAGAGCCTCTATTTCCATTCATTTTTCGGAGTTGTGTGTCTTTTGAAAATTCTTCGCCCATTTGAGCAATTTTTCCAAAGAAATCATCATCAGAAAAATCAAAAAATTCTCCGTGAAAAGGTTTAGTGAACAAGCTCAATAAATCGTGAAAGATTTTGGTGAAATATTTTATTTCCTCTTTGCTGTCATCTAAACGTAAAATCTCTAATTCATATAATTTTTCATTAAATAAATCTGGATTGTTGATTATTTTTGGATTCGCCAATTCAAAATAAGGAACATAAAACTCTTCAGGCACTTGTTTTATGCAACCAAAATCTATAGCGATTAAAGTATCATTTTCATCAATTAAAAAATTTCCAGGATGCGGATCGGCATGTACTTGTTTTAAATAATGCATTTGATACATGTAAAAATCCCATAGCGTCTGTCCAATCTTATCTCCTTTCTTTCTATTCTGATTATGAGCCGTAAACTCGGATAAATGCTCACCATCAATCCATTCCATAGTAAGGATTTTTTCGGAAGATAATTCAGGATAATACTCAGGAAAACGAAGATTTATTATTGGTTTACACCATTCCGAAAACTCTATGCTTTGCTTTAATTCCAAAATATAATCCGTTTCTTCGAGCAATTTATTTTCGACTTCCTGAAAATATTTTTCTGAATCTTTGCCTTTTAAATTAAACATTCTTGTAGCAAATGGTTTTACCAATGCCAAATCTGAACTTATACTTTCCGCCACTCCAGGGTATTGGATTTTCACAGCAAAGTTTTTCCCGTCTTTGGTTGCTTTATGTACCTGACCGATACTTGCAGCATTCATAGCATCTGGAGTGAAGGAATCGTATATTTCTTCGGGATATTTCCCTAAATATTTTTTAAATGTTTTGCGTACCAATGGTGCTGATAGCGGTGGAACCGAAAATTGCGATAACGAAAATTTATCAACGTATGCTTGTGGCATAATACTTTTGTCCATGCTCAACATTTGAGCCACCTTCAACGCGCTTCCTTTTAAATTTTTTAATCCATCATAAATATCTTCAGCATTATTTTCATTCAGTTTATCTCTGTTCAAAGACGGATTGACTATTTTTTCTCCATAATAAGCAACATAATTTCCGCCTACTTTAAAACCAGTTTTTACTAATTGGCTTGCTCTTTCTATTTTTCCTGTTGGAATTTTATCTAATGTTTTCATTATTTTCTTTTTTCTTTCCAAAGAAATTTTCCTAAATCTAACAAATTCTCCAATTGTTTTGTGTCTAACAATCCAACAACTGTGTTTACGGATTTTTCAATTAAAATATCTGTTTTTTCAAAATTTTTGGACGTATCGTGGTTCCAAAATTTTAACAAAAGTAAAAACTGAATCCAAGCACCTTCGGAAAAAACAGGTTCGATAACTTTCAAAAATTTTTCATTACTACTTGTCGAAGATTCTCTAATAATCGCAGTTATATACTCTTTAAATCGGTTTCTAAACTGTTTTAAATATTTTAAATTTTTGATTCCTTCTTTATTATTTTTCAGAGCGAATAGCACGTATGACCTATTTAAAGTCATTATTTCAAAAAGAGTAAAATATAAAGTGAGCAATTTATCTTTATCGGCGTAACTTTCAAATGCGGTATCTTTTTCGATAATAACCAAAGCATTGTCAAAAAATTTAACCCAAATTTCATTTTTTAAAGCCTCAAAAGAACCAAAAAAAGAATAAAAATCGCTCTCATTAAAATCGTGATTTTTACAAAAAATATATATATTTTTAGGTTCTTGATTATGAAGTAGTACATCATTCATATAGTCTGAAATGATTTGATTATCATCAATTAAATTTTTTTTTATAGAAGCTTTTTTAGATGTTGCCATGATAATTGTTTTACCGTACAAAACTACAAACTGTTTAATCATTTTCAATATATATTAAACAAAATATTTTGTTAAAATTTTAGTTCATAAAAAAAGGCTGTCTTTGTTAAGACAGCCTTTTAAATTGCGTTAAACTATAATTTATTTTTCTGTTTGCTTTTTTGCGTCTTGAACCATTTTATCATTTGCAGTAATAGCAAACTCAACGCGTCGGTTTTGACTTCTACCTTCGGGCGAATCATTAGTCGCAATTGGATCTGCTACGCCAATACCTGTAGTTACAAATCGTGAAGAAGCTAATCCTTTACCTGATAAATAACTTTTAACAGATGCGGCTCTTTGATCAGACAATTTTAGATTATATTCTGCTGAACCCGTATTATCGGTGTAGCCATAAATTTGGATATTAGTGTCAGGATATTGATTAAAAACTGAAACTAACTTATCCAAATTAGCTTTTGCAGCGGCAGTCAAAGTTGATTTATTAGTATCAAAACGTACTGCATTTTCACCCAAAACCAATTTAATACCTTCTCCAACTCGTTCAACTTGAACACCAGGCAAAGCGGTTTGAATTTCACGTGCTTGCTTGTCCATTTTATTTCCAATAACGCCACCAGCAACGCCGCCTATTACACCACCCAGTACTGCGCCCAGCGCGCCATTGCCACCTTTTCCAATATTATTTCCTAAAATTCCACCTAAAAGCGCACCTCCAACGGCACCAATAGCTACACCTCGTTGTGTTTTATTGGTATTCTTTGCTGCTTCGCAACTTGTGAATAAATTAACTGAAAGAAAAAGACTGACTAAAACTATAATTATTTTATTTTTCATATTGATTTGATTTTTAATTTTTATTAAATTGATATACTACATCGATCATTTTTCCAGCTATATTCACGTTTTCTGTAAGCTGAAAAGAAGTATCTGTTTGATTGGCTATGTTCAAAACATAACCCGACTTCACTGTTTTAGCTTTTGCTGCATCTAAAATTTTCATTACAAACTGTCCATCTTTGTTTATAAACCAAGTAATCGGCGTACTATAAGAAGTACATTTTGGACTGTTTATTGTGAAGTTGCCTTTGTTATTGTTAGCTACAAATTTCCAAGTACTCCCAACAAAACATTTGGAATCAGCCAAGTCAAATGAAGTAGCTTTGATTACATCTGAACCAGGATACGTAACCGCAGAAATGGTCCAGTTTCCCTTTATTCCACTTTCTGTTCTTGTGTCCACTTTTGTACTTGTGGCAGAATTGGATTTGCAACTGAAAATTAAAATCGAAAATAAAGTTGCTAAAATAATTTTTTTCATAATTTATACTTTTAAAAATAATGCAAATATACGCTCATTTTTTATTTGTCATTTACATAATAACACAAAATTTACAAAGAGTTATTTGTACGTCAATTTGTCATAAATGAAAATATTGGTATTAGTTTTGAGATGTCGATTAAAAATGAATTAATCCACCTGTCAGTTGGCAGGCTTAAAAATAATAAATATGACAACAGGAAAAATTAATGTATCAGTAGAAAACATCTTTCCACTTATTAAGAAGTTTTTATACAGCGACCACGAAATTTTCTTGCGCGAATTGGTATCCAACGCTACTGATGCAACGCTAAAATTGAAACATTTAACCAGCATTGGAGAAGCCAAAGTAGAATATGGTAATCCAATTATTGAGGTTAAAATAGACAAAGAAGGCAAAAAATTGCACCTTACTGACCAAGGATTAGGCATGACTAGCGAAGAAGTTGAAAAGTACATCAATCAAGTTGCGTTTTCTGGTGCTGAAGAATTTTTAGAAAAGTATAAAGACTCTGCCAAAGATTCCGGCATTATTGGTCACTTTGGACTCGGTTTTTATTCGGCATTTATGGTTGCAGAAAAAGTGGAGATTATTACCAAATCTTACAAAGATGAGCCAGCCGCACATTGGATTTGTGATGGAAGCCCATCATTTACATTGGAACCGCATGATAAAACCACAAGAGGAACAGAAATTATTCTTCATATTGCAGAAGATTCTCTTGAATTTCTAGAAGAATTCAAAATTAGAGAGTTATTAACCAAGTATAACAAGTTTATGCCAGTGCCAATTAAATTTGGTACTCGCAAAGAAAAAATTGAACAAAAAAAAGGTGAAAGTGTTGCCGAAGAAGATAAAGACAAAATCTTTACTGAAGTAGAAGTAGATAATATCATTAATAACCCAAATCCTGCTTGGACAAAACAACCAGCAGATTTAACCGATGAAGATTACAAAAAATTTTACCGCGAACTGTACCCTATGCAGTTTGAAGAACCATTATTTAACATTCATTTGAATGTAGATTATCCGTTTAATTTGACTGGAATTTTGTATTTCCCTAAAATGTCTGCCGATTTGCAATTGCAAAAAGACAAAATTCAGTTATATCAAAATCAAGTCTATGTAACTGATAATGTTGAAGGAATTGTTCCTGAATTTCTTGGCATGTTAAAAGGTGTCATCGATTCGCCAGACATACCCTTGAACGTCTCGCGTTCGTACTTGCAAGCTGATGGAAACGTGAAAAAAATTGCCAATTATATTACTCGTAAAGTAGCCGATAAAATGAAATCATTGTTTTCTGAAAATCGTGAAGACTTTGAAAAAAAATGGAACGATATCAAAATCGTTTTAGAATATGGTATGCTTTCTGAACCAAAATTCTATGAAAAAGCAGGCGATTTTGTTTTATATCCAACGGTGGATGACAAATATTATACATTGACCGAACTTAAAGAAACTATCAAAGCAAACCAAACCGATAAAAACGGAAAGTTAGTTGTTTTGTATGCCTCAAACAAAGATGCACAACACGGTTATATTGAAATCGCCAAAGAAAAAGGATATGAAATTATCTTGCTTGACTCTCCTATTGTTTCGCATTTAATTCAAAAATTAGAAGCAGATAATGAAAATCTAACTTTTGTTAGAGTTGATTCAGACCATATTGATAAACTCATTCAAAAAGAAGAAACACAAATTTCTAAACTATCTGACGATGAGTCAACTCAATTGAAAACCGTTTTAGAAGAAATTGTGCCAAAGTCTAATTATTCAGTGCAGTTAGAACCTATGGATAGTGCGGCCGCACCATTTATAATTACGCAACCTGAATTCATGAGACGAATGAAAGAAATGAGTCAAAGTGGCGGTGGCGGAATGTTTGGAATGGGCAATTTTCCAGAAATGTACAACTTGGTTGTTAACACCAATTCTGATTTGGCAACCACCATTTTAAATACATCTGACAAAACCGCTCAAGAAGAATTGGTAAAACAAGCTTTAGATTTGGCAAAAATTTCACAAGGATTATTGAAAGGTGAAGCGTTAACTGCTTTTGTTAAGCGTAGTTTTGAGCTTATAAAATAAAAGTGAATTTTGCAAATTTAACCCTGTACGAGTTTAAAGCTTTGGCAGGGTTTTTTATTGTACTTATTTCCCACCTTCGCACTTTGTAATAGTAATTTCCATGACCTTACATATAGAAACCCCAGCGCTTCTCTTTTCGGCAACATCATTGATTTTGCTTGCCTATACCAATCGTTTTTTAACTATTGCTCAAATCATCCGTAATCTAAAAAAACATTACGATGAAGTGCATACAAAAACGATTTTGCTACAAATTAACAATCTAAACCTCCGATTATCGCTCATAAGATACATGCAACTATTTGGTGTGGTGTGCTTATTCCTTTCGGTATTTGCCATGTTTTGTTTGTTTTTAGAACAAATAACTATTGGAATTTATCTTTTTGGAGCGAGCTTACTAACACTGTTGATATCATTAGGAATATCGTTTTGGGAAATAAGCATATCAGTTAAGGCATTGCGGTTGCATTTGAGCGATTTGAAAGAATCAGAAGATAAAAAATAATAAGCTACCTTTGACGAATAGTTTTTTTTAAACTAAATTGCTAAATAAAACTGCTCTTATGGAAATCAAAAATGATTTAAAACTAGCCGTATTAATTGATGCCGATAACGTTCCGTATGCCAATGTTAAAGAAATGTTTGAGGAAATTGCCAAATATGGTACTCCTACATTCAAACGAATTTACGCCGATTGGACAAAACCAACAGTAAGCGGATGGAAAAAAGTTTTACTCGAAAACGCCATTACGCCAATTCAACAATACAGTTACAGTAGCGGGAAAAATGCCAGCGACAGTGCTTTGATTATAGATGCGATGGATATCCTTTATACTGGAAAAGTAGATGGTTTTTGCATTGTTTCAAGCGATTCAGATTTTACACGATTGGCAACGCGTCTGCGAGAAGCCGGTATGAAAGTTATTGGCATTGGCGAAAAGAAAACCTTAACACCATTTATAACCGCTTGTGACAAATTCATCTATATTGAAATTTTAAAAAAACCAGATACCGAATTAGTTGTCGAAACCAACAATAAAAAAGTTTCCAAAAATACTAAAACATCATCTAGCAATCCAATTAGTCAAATAGATCCAAAAATAATCAAGCTTTTTGCGGATTCCATCGCTGATATAGAAGATGAAAACGGCTGGGCATTTCTGGGTGAACTTGGAAATTTAATGCTCAAAAAGAAACCTGATTTTGATTCCAGAAATTATGGTTTCCCAAAATTACTTGGACTTATTAAAAACATTGACCGTTTTGAAATTGACGAACGCGATAGCGGCAAAAACAACATTAAACTCATATACGTTAAAAGAAAATAAGTGACTGCTTAATTCGAGTGCATTTTAAAAAAAAATAATGATTGGCATAAGAATTCAGAAATTGTACAAAGTAGGAGAATGAAAAATACTTTTGGATTACAAATAACGAATAATAAATTATCAGAGCTTTAAACTGTGGAACTTTTTTTAACAATGCCGTCAAAGAGTATACAATAATTAGTAAAACAAATTAAATGGAAAACAAGCAAGACAATCTTAAAATTCTCAAAAATAAATATATCCCTACCGCTGAATTTTATAGCCAAATAATTGACAGCTTACAAGACTATTCGATTTTTACATTAAACAACGAATTTATCATCAATAGTTGGAGTTCAGGTTCAACAAAAATATTTGGTTACGAGACCGAGGAAGTTATTGGACAATCTTTCCATTTAATTTTTACAGAGGATGATCTAAAAAACGGTATCCCAAAAAAAGAAATAGAAACTGCTTTAAAAGAAGGCAGAGCCACTGATAATAGATGGCATATTGCTAAAGATAAAAGTCTTTTTTATGCTTATGGATTGGTTTTTCCACTTATCGGTTTTGAAGGAGAGCTATTGGGTTATGTTAAAATTTTACGAGATTTAACAGAAAGAAAACAATCTGAAGATGCTATAAAAAAATACATCAGGGATTTAGAAGAGCTAAATACTCACAAAGAAAGTGTTTTGGCAATTCTCTCACATGATTTAAGAAGTCCGCTATCGGGTATTATCAGCACCGCAAAGTATTTAAAAGAAAATTTCTATAAAATGGAACCAGATGCTGTACAGAAAATGCTCGACTTACTTTATAAAGCATCTACAGAAGAATTAAATATGTTAGATTATTTAGTAGAATGGGCTCGAATTAAATATGCATCAGATACCTTTTCTCCCAAAAAAATAAAACTAACCGAATATATTGATAAAGTATTTGAAACTTTAAACGAAACTGCTCAAATAAACACTATAAATCTGCATCACGAAATTGAAGACAATACCTCTGTTTTTGCGGATGGTAAAATGTTGATCTCTATCATACAAAATATCGTTTCTAATGCCATAAAACATACCGAAAAAGGAGGGACTATTTCGGTTACAGCAAAAAGCACAGAAAACAAAATTATTGTTCTAGTAAAGGATACTGGTGTGGGAATGTCGAAAGATATTATGCAAAGACTTTTTACGCCTCAAATGAAAACACTTTCAGAAACTAGAAAAAAAGATAAAGGTGCAGGCATCGGATTGTTATTGGTAAAAGGATTTTTAGAAAAAAATGGAGGCGAAATATGGGTTGAGAGCATTGAAGGTGAGGGCTCGTCTTTTTATTTTACATTACCTATTGAGAAACCATTATACAAAATTGGAAGTTCAGAGGAAATTATGTTCGATGAAAGTGAATAATAATATGAGCATTATACTTCTACAGAAACAAACCTTAAATAAGCGATTACAGTGTTTAAGTATTTTCTAATGCTGAAATCGTTTTCTACTCTATTTATTTGTGTTTTGTAGTCTATACTGATGATTTAGAACATAAAAAAACAAAAAAAATCCGCTGTAAAGCGGATTAAATTTTAAGCCAAAGAGTAGAATTATAGTGCCAAAACACTATTTTCTGCTCCAGCAAATTCATTATAAGCAAAACTATCTGCTTCTGGATCGTTAAGGTAATTTCCATCAACTAAATATTTGAACTCAAAAGAATTGTCTTTTGGTAAATCAAAAGTAGCTTTGAAAGTTCCCGTTTTTAGTTTTAATAATTCGCCTTCTGCTGGATTCCAATTATTGAAATCACCAACTACTGCAGCGGTATTTGCTCCTTTTGCTTCGATAGAAAAGGTAACTTTAACAACTGGTTTTGTTTTTATAACTTGTTTTTTAATAGCCATAACTAATTCATTTATAGATTACTGCGCAAAGTAACGCATAAGTTTTATATGTTTTACACCGCTCATCACTTTTAGGATATTACTAAAAAGAAAGCCAATTTTAGAGAAGATATTTATTTTTAAGTACTTTTAATTTTACATCTGTGACTAAGAAAACGTTTTCTTACTACATTATCTTTAAATGAGATTTCTACATTTTAAAAATAAATTCTACCTTTAATGCATTAATTTGACACTATGGAATCTGAAAAATATGAATTATATGAATATGCAAAAAGCAGAATCAAACAAAAAAAACGTTTGTACTATCATTTTGTATTGCTCTGTTTAGGTAGTGTTTTCTTATTTGTTGCTAATAAATGGTTGTCCTTTTATCCTGATACCTCTTGGTGGAAATGGGTAGTTACTGTTTGGGTTTTTATTTTTATACTTCATGCCATTAAAATTTTTATTACCAATAGCTTTATGAATAAAAATTGGGAGCGTAATGAAATTGATAAATTGATTGTAAAACAATCTAAAAAAGTGGAACAAATACATTACGATTTAGATAATTCAAAATCAACTACCGAATGATTACTCTCATTGCTGCTGTAGGCGAAAAAAATGAACTTGGCAAAAACAATAAATTACTCTGGCACTTGCCCGATGATTTTAAAAGATTTAAAAACGTAACTTCAAATCATTATATTATTATGGGAAGAAAAACTTTTGAAAGTTTTCCTAAACCCTTACCCAATAGAATACATGTTATTATTACTCGTCAAAAAAATTATGCGCAGGAAGGTTGCCTCGTAGTTGATTCTCTTCAAAAAGCGATTGCAGTTTGCAGGCATGGTGAAGAAATATTCATTATTGGTGGCGGTCAAATTTACAATCAATCTTTAGAAATTGCTGATAAACTAGACATTACCAAAGTGCATCATACTTTTGAAGCCGATACTTTTTTCCCTGAAATTGATACCACGAAATGGAAATTAACCTCATCGGAATTTCATCCAAAAAACGAAAATCATCTCTTTGATTTTAGTTTTGACACCTATTTGAGAAAGTAAATAGAGACAATGCCTTGTATTAAAATATTGGTTTATATTTGCCAAAAAATTTGCATGTCAAAGAATATTACTCCCTATAAAGATTCGTCATTAGGTAAAAAAGAACAAATTACGCAAATGTTTGACAACATTTCTGGAAGTTATGACGGTTTGAACAGAGTTATTTCGCTTGGAATAGATGTAAAATGGAGAAAAAAAGTGGTAGCTCTCGTGGCAGCAAAAAATCCAGAAAATATTCTTGATATAGCCACTGGTACTGGAGATTTAGCGATTTTAATGGCTAGTACATCAGCAAAAAAAATTATTGGACTTGATCTTTCGGTTGGTATGCTTGAGGTTGGAAAGCAAAAAATTCTCGACAAAAATCTTGCTAATAAAATTGAAATGGTTGTAGGCGATAGCGAAAACATTCCGTTTCCTGATGATTATTTTGAAGCTATTACAGTTTCCTTTGGCATTCGAAATTTTGAAACATTAGACAAGGGTTTAACTGAAATTCATAGGGTTTTAAAACCAAACGGGCTTTTTGTAATATTAGAAACTTCTCTTCCAACCCAATTTCCGTACAAACAAGGTCATGCCTTTTACACTAAATTTATGCTCCCTATCATTGGAAAAATCTTTTCTAAAGACAAAGATGCTTATGGCTATTTATCAGAATCGGCGGCAAATTTTCCTTATGGCGAGGCTTTAAACAATATTTTGAGAAAAAATTCGTTTATAGACTGTAAAGCTATGCCGCAAACATTTGGTGTTGCTACAATTTACACGGCAACTAAAAAATGAAACTGAATTTTTCGGTATTATGAAAAAAATATTTATTTTACTTCTATTCATTTCCTTTCATACTAAAGCACAATTGGGTAAAAGTTTGTTTACCAAAGATCCTATCATCAATTTGGAAAATTTTGATAAACAAAAAGTGTATTGGGGATATTATTTGGGTTTTAGTAATTTTGATTTCAAAACCGAATTTAGAAATAACACTGCTCCTGCAATAGATGTAAAGGGTCAAACGGGATTTGATGTTGGACTTGTCGGCGTATTTAGGCTTCAAGAATATATTGAACTTAGATTTGAACCCGGCTTGTACTATGCCAGCAGAACCTTAACCTATTCGCAGTTTACTAATGATCGTGATGGTGTGAGAGAAGTAAAATCAACGTATATTGATTTTCCGTTGTTGCTTAAATTTTCGTCGTTAAGAACAGGAAATGTGAGACCTTATTTAGTTGGCGGATTGTCTGCCACATTAAATCTTTCAAGTAATTCAAAATCAAAAGATGATAATTTGCAACAAAAATTCAGGGTAAAACCTTGGACTCAAAATTATCAATTGGGTTTTGGTGTTGATTTTTATTTCGAATATTTCAAATTTTCTCCTTCTATACGCGGTGTTTTTGGTTTAAAAAACGAATTAATTCCAGACGATGACCCCAATAGTCCTTGGACAGGCAATATTCAGTCCTTAAAAACACGCGCTGTTCTTATCAATTTTACTTTTCATTAATAGATCTTCTAAACTCGCTCAAGAAAATAGCTGCGGCTGTGGCTACATTCAAACTTTCGGTTTGTTGCATATCGCCAAATCTAGGAATCGCAATTTTGTTTTTAATTATTTTTTTTAAACCATCAGAAATACCATTGGCTTCGTTTCCAAGAATTAAAATGGCTTCTATGGGTAATGCTGCCTGATAGATGTTTTGACCGTTCATAAATGTGCCGAAAACTGGGAGCGAACTTTCTGATATAAAGGTATTCAAATCTAGATAATTTATAGTAACCCTCGAGATTGAACCCATTGTAGCCTGAATAACTTTTGGACTATAAACATCCACCGTTTCAACAGAGCATAGCAATTGCTTGACGCCAAACCAATCACAAAGTCTAATAATAGTGCCTAAATTTCCTGGATCACGAATATCATCCAAAGCAAGGATTAAACCCGAGGTTTCTATTTTTTTTGCTATTGGAATTTTAAAAATACCTAAACAAGAACTTGGCGAGTTCAAAGCCGAAATTTTGTTCATGTCTTGCTCTTTCAAAGTTGTTTTTTGAGTGCTATTTACTTGTTCAAAAAAAGTATCCGTAACATATAAATGTTCTAACTCAAAATTTGATTGTAACAATTCCTGTATTACTTTTACACCTTGGGCAATAAACAATTGATGCGCGTTTCGGTATTTTTTTAGTTGAAGACTTGTAATTAGTTTTATTTGGTTTTTACTAATCATAAAATACTGTACTTTTGAATTAAATATTTGACAACTCTTGAAAAATAGTCTCACAAAAATATCATTATTTATTCTAATTGGTGCAATTATCTTTGGGTGTAATACCACTAAAAGAGTCCCTAAAGGAAAAAATCTTCTTACCAAAAATGACGTTTATGTTGATAATAAAAAGAACACTCTTGATGATATTTTAAACCAACTTTACCAAAAACAAAACACCGCTATTCTTGGGTATCGCCTCCGATTAAACATTTACAATTTGGCCAAACAAAAAACCGATTCCATATATAGAGCAAAGTTTTACAACAATCCCGAAAAATATTACCGCAAAGCAAAATGGCTTTCAAAAAAACAGGTCAAACGATTGGGCGAATCTTTTTGGTATGCTGGCATACATAATTTCTTAAGAAAAACTGGTGAAGCTCCAGTGATTTTGGATACTACCAGCACAAAAAAATCACTTCGCCGCTTGAAATCATATTATTTTAATCGTGGCTATTTTGATGTTACGACCAAATACAAAATTGACAGCGTTGGCGCAAAAAAAGTAAAGCTCCGATATGATATTGTAACCGGAAAACCATACATCCTAGACAGCATCAACTCCTACATTTTGAGCAAACCACTAGATTCCATTTATCAACTACGAAAGAAGAATTCCTTTTTGAAATCAGGACAAAAATTTGCAACAAGCAATTTTGATGAGGAAAAAGCCAGAATCAGTGCCGATTTTAGAAATAATGGTGCTTATCGTTTTCAACAAAATTATGTAACTTTTGATATTGATACTTTGTCGGATAAGCATTTGGCCGACGTAGATTTGATCATTCAAAACGAAACAGTAAGAAAAGAGGATAGTTTAAAAAACGTTCCTTTTGAACTGTATAAAATTAGCAAAGTCAATATTTTTTCGGATCATAGCCCTGCTAATCCTAATGCTATAATTAAAGATAGCACCGTTTACAAAGATTTTACATTATACAGCGTCAAAAAATTAAAATACAGACCAAAAGCAATAACTGATGGTATTTTTGTGACCAAAGGCAATTATTTTTCTGAAAACCGAACAACATTAACTTCAAAATATTTAAGTAATCTTAAAGTTTTTAACTATCCCTTAATTCAATATGTAGAAGACAAAACGCAAAAAAACGGATTGATTGCCAACATTTATTTAACGCCAAGAAAAAAATATACTTTTGGTTATTCCAATGATTTCACGCACTCTAACATTCAGGATTTTGGAATATCAGGAAATACTTTTTTAGGTATTCGAAACGTATTTAATGGTGCCGAAACTTTCGAAATTGGTTTCAGAGGCAACATTGGTGCTTCGAGAGATTTAGCTAATCCGAACAATAATTTTTTCAATATTTCAGAGATTGGAGCTGATGCAAAATTGAATTTTCCTAGATTATTTTTACCCTTCAAAACCGATAAAATTATTCCAAAAACGATGATTCCTTATTCTACTATTAGTGTAGGTTATTCTAAACAAACCAACATTGGATTAGACAAACAAAACTTTACAAGTTCGCTCGTTTATAATTGGACTCCAAAAAAAAATACCACCTTCCGTTTTGATTTATTCAATATTCAGTTTGTAAAAAATATCAATGCCGGAAACTATTTCAATGTCTATCGATCTTCCTATAAAGCCTTGAATACGTTAGCCATAAATTACGGAGCAAATCCAAGTTACTTCACAGATGGAAATTTAACTATTGAAGACGGAGTAAATCACTTTTTAGCCGATGTAAATAACAACACGTTGGCTCTTTCACCCACAGATGTGCGATCTGTGAGCAGTATTGTTGAACAAAAATCTCGATTAACTGAAGACAATTTGATTTTCGCATCTAGCATTTCGTTTTCAAAAACCTCAAAAAAGGATTTATTTGATAATAATTTTTATGCTTTTAAAGCAAAGGTGGAATCGGCAGGAAACACTTTATCTATCATATCAGTAGCTTCAAGAATGACACAAAATGGTTCCAAAACGGTTTTTGGCGTTGCCTATTCTCAATACATCAAAACCGAGTTTGAATTCATCAGACATTGGGATTTGAGACGAAAAAAAGTATTGGCTAGTAGAGCATTCATGGGCATTGCTATTCCTTATGGCAACTCAAATAGTGTTCCTTTTTCACGAAGTTATTTTGCCGGAGGTTCTAACGATATTAGAGCATGGCAATCCTACGGTTTAGGTCCAGGAAAAACGGGTTCGGTCAACGATTTTAATGAAGCCAATATGAAATTACTTTTGAGTACAGAATTCAGATTTAATATTTTTCAGCAATTATTTGGAGCTCTTTTTGTTGATGCCGGAAACATCTGGAATGTGAAAGATATAGTTACCAATCCTGATGCTACCTTTACGGGCTTAAAATCTTTAGAAAATATTGCCGTTGGTTCTGGTTTTGGTTTTAGATATGACTTTAATTTTTTTGTGGTTAGATTGGATTTTGGCTTTAAAACTTACAATCCCGCAAACCTTGAAAACGAAAAATGGTTAAAAGAAATACGTTTTAACAAATCTGTTTTAAATATTGGAATTAATTATCCGTTCTAAAATTAGAAATTATTATTTTTGTAGACTTAACTTAAACAAAACACAATGTCTCACAATATTAAACCTGGAGTAGCAACTGGCGATGAAGTTCAAGCCATTTTTGCTTACGCAAAACAAAAAAGATTTGCTCTTCCTGCTGTAAATGTTATCGGATCGAGCACTATCAATGGGGTATTGGAAACAGCCGCCAAATTAAAAGCTCCTGTTATCATTCAATTCTCGAACGGTGGCGCAGCCTTTAATGCTGGAAAAGGACTTTTAAATGCTGGCGAAAAAGCAGCCATCGCAGGAGGAGTTGCTGGTGCCAAACACATTCATACTTTAGCCCAAGTTTACGGAGCAACAGTAATTCTTCATACAGATCACTGTGCCAAAAAATTATTACCATGGATTGATGGTTTGTTAGACGCATCCGAAAAACATTTTGCAGAAACGGGAAAACCTTTATATTCCTCGCACATGATAGATTTATCCGAAGAACCTATTCATGAAAATATTGAAATTTGTAAAACTTATTTGGCTCGAATGAGCAAAATGGGAATGACTCTAGAAATCGAATTAGGAATTACTGGCGGCGAAGAAGATGGCGTTGATAATTCAGACGTGGACAGTGCAAAATTATACACACAACCCGATGAAGTAGCCTATGCTTATGAAGAATTAATGAAAGTATCGCCAAGATTTACCATCGCAGCAGCTTTCGGAAATGTTCATGGTGTTTACAAACCAGGAAACGTAAAATTGACTCCAAAAATTTTGAAGAATTCTCAAGATTATGTTCAAAATAAATTCAAAACCGATACAAATCCTGTTGACTTTGTTTTTCATGGTGGTTCTGGATCTACGCTAGAAGAAATCAGAGAAGCTATAAGTTATGGTGTCATCAAAATGAATATCGATACCGATCTACAATTTGCTTTTACAGAAGGAATTAGAGATTACATGGTCAACAATATAGATTATTTAAAAACTCAAATTGGAAGTCCAGACGGCGCAGATTCACCAAACAAAAAAAATTACGACCCAAGAAAATGGCTTCGTGAAGGCGAACTGACTTTCATCAAAAGATTAGAGCAAGCATTTGCTGACTTAAATAACATAAACACTTTATAAATTTCAATTTACGAATTACGGAGTTCAACTCTTAATTCTTAATTCACAATTCATTATGGCTTGGTTTAAAAGAACAGAAAAAGGAATTACTACCGCAACCGAAGATAAAAAAGACGTTCCAAAAGGACTTTGGTATAAATCGCCAACCGGAAAAATTATTGATCAAGATGAATTGGCTAGAAATCTTTGGGTGAGTCCTGAAGATGATTTTCATGTTAGAATTGGCAGTAAAGAATATTTTGAAATCTTGTTTGACCACAATGAATTCAAAGAATTAGATGCCAAGATGACATCTAAAGACCCATTAGGTTTTGTAGATACCAAAAAATATGCTGACCGATTGAAAGATGCCATGGAAAAAACAGGATTAAAAGATGCTGTTCGAACAGGTGTTGGAAAATCAAAAGGAAAAGATTTAGTAGTTTGTTGCATGGATTTTGCCTTTATAGGCGGTTCTATGGGAGCTGTTGTTGGCGAAAAAATTGCTCGTGGTATTGATTATTCTATTAAAAATAAAGTGCCATTTGTTATGATTTCTAAATCGGGTGGTGCCCGTATGATGGAAGCGGCGTATTCGTTGATGCAATTGGCAAAAACTTCGGCCAAATTAGCGCAACTTGCAGAGGCTAAAATTCCGTACATTTCATTATGTACAGACCCAACAACTGGCGGAACAACTGCTTCTTATGCTATGCTTGGCGATGTTAATATTTCTGAACCTGGTGCTTTGATTGGTTTTGCGGGTCCAAGAGTTGTTCGGGATACTACAGGAAAAGATTTGCCCGAAGGTTTTCAAACGGCTGAATTTGTATTAGATCATGGTTTTCTAGATTTTATTACACACCGTAAAGAATTGAAAGACAAGATTAACTTGTATTTGGATTTGATTTTGAATGAAAATATCCGTTAAGGTCTACCGTTTTAAAATACTAAAAACACAAGGTCTTCACTTTGTGTTTTTTCTTTTAAATCCCACTTCTAATAGCTTCCACAGGATCTAATCGTGAAGCCGAAATGGCAGGAAGTATACCAGCAATTAATCCGATGATGGCAGCCAAACTTGTACCTAGAATAATATTCCCTATGCCGAGAAGAAATTCAAAGTCTAGTACTTTAGTTAAGATTAAGGCAATAATCCAAACTAAAAACAAGCCAACAATTCCGCCTATAACACAAAGAATGATGGCTTCAAAAAGAAACTGAAATAGAATAAATTTGTTCTTGGCTCCCAAAGATTTTTGAATACCAATTAGATTAGTTCGTTCTTTTACTGAAACAAACATAATATTGGCAATGCCAAAACCTCCCACTAACAAAGAAAACAGACTAATAATCCAACCTCCTATTTTCAGATTTGAAATTATACCATCTATCAAATCGGTGAATCCCGATAAAATATTAATAAAAAAATTATCGATATCCCCTTGTTTTACCCCTCTATAATTTCGTAATTTTTGCGTTATTTGACCCCTTAATGATGGAATATCTGTTCCTTTTTCGGGTTTAATAATAATTACAGGCAGTAGCTGCTTATTTTTATCCCCATAAATTCTTTTTAAAAATAGTGAGGGGAAAAAAGCAGAAGTATCATCGTTGCCTCCAAGTTCTAATGCTGAATTACCTTTCTTTTTAGTAACACCAATCACTGTAAAACGTTGTCCGTACATTCGAACAGATTTACCAATAGGATTAATATCATCGAATAATCCTTTAGCAACATCATTTCCTAAAATAACAACTTGTTTTCCGGCAATAGATTCCTCCTCATTAAAAAAACGTCCATCTGCAAACTCCAATCGTTGAATAGCAACAAATTCAGAAGTTACTGGAACCATATTAACTGTTGACACCGTTTTTGAATCGCATTTTATATTTTGATCACTTGTAAAATATTGAAAACAAGTGTTCTCAACATGAGTTAAATTATTTTTTAAATATTGATATTCATCATAGGTTACTTTGGGAAACTGTTCTCTTTTCCATTTCGGAACTTCGCTTGGTCCAAATGTTTGGCTCATCAAATAGATGGTGTTTTTATCCAATGTACTTAAATCGGCTTTAATTTTTTTATCCAAAGAATCAACAGCTGCCAAGACCGCAATAATCGAAAAAATACCGATAGTAACGCCCAGCAATGACAGGATAGTTCGCAGTTTATTGTTACGCAAAGCATTCATAGCAAACGCAAAACTTTCGTTGAGCAATCTAAAGTATAATAACATGTGTAACCTATTTATGGTATAGTAAATTTTAATAAAAATAATGAAAATTTCTGGTCATTTATTAAATGCCTTAATAGGTGTCCTATAATAAAATATTGTTACAAAAAAGTGAAAAATCAAATTGCTTCGTTACTCACAATCACCTACTTTTGTTTGCTTATATCTACCTTCTGACACACAAGCACAACCAAAACATCATGACTAGAACAAAAACAATACAATCAGCCCTAATTTCTGTCTTTTCAAAAGACGGACTAGAACCGATAGTTCGCAAATTACACGAACAGAACGTCATTATTTATTCTACAGGTGGCACTGAAGAATTTATAAACAAACTCGGAATACCAGTAGTTCCAGTAGAAGAAGTAACTTCTTTCCCCGAAATTCTTGGTGGACGAGTAAAAACCTTGCACCCCAAAATTTTTGGTGGCATCCTCAATCGTCAAGAAAATGAAGGTGATATTCAGGAAATGATTGACTTTGAAATTCCACAAATTGATTTGGTGATTGTTGATTTGTATCCGTTTGAAAAAACAGTTGCTTCAGGAGCTAGCGAAGCCGACATTATTGAAAAAATTGATATTGGTGGGATTTCGTTAATTCGTGCAGCGGCGAAAAATTTTAATGATACAATTATCGTGGCTTCGGTAAATGAATATTCCACTTTATTAGATTTGATTTCAAATCAAAATTGCGCCACAACACTAGAGCAAAGGAAATTTTTGGCAACCAGAGCGTTTCATGTCACCTCTCATTACGACACAGCAATTTTTAATTATTTCAATACTGAAGATACCTATTTTAAAACTAGTATTTCTGAAGGTCAGATTTTGAGATATGGAGAAAATCCTCATCAAAAGGGATTTTTCTTCGGTGAATTTGATAGAATGTTTAGCAAATTACACGGTAAAGAATTGTCCTATAATAATTTGTTAGACATTGACGCCGCAGTGAATTTGATATCAGAATTTAAAAACAACGAACCCACCTTTGCCATCTTAAAACACAACAATGCATGTGGAGTAGCCACAAGAAACACCATTAGAGAGGCATATTTGGCTGCTTTGGCTTGTGATCCAACTTCGGCTTTTGGAGGCGTTTTAATCGCCAACGGAAAAATAGATTCGGCTACTGCCCACGAAATAAATTCGCTTTTTTGCGAAGTGGTAATTGCTCCAAGTTTTGATGAACAAGCTGTTGCCATTTTATCCGAAAAGAAAAATAGAATTATTTTGGTTCAACATGTAGTCGAATTGCCCAATAGACAAATCAGAACTTGTTTAAATGGATTATTAGTTCAAGACAGAAACTCAATAACCGACTCAAAAGAAGACTTAAAAGTGGTTACTAATACGGCTCCAAATCAGCATGAAATTGAAGATTTATTATTTGCATCAAAAATTTGTAAAAATACCAAATCCAACACGATTGTAATTGCAAAAAATACTACATTAGTGGCATCGGGAACAGGTCAAACTTCTCGCGTGGACGCCTTGAAACAAGCTATAGAAAAAGCACAAAATTTTGGGTTTGATTTGAATGGTGCCGTTATGGCAAGTGATGCATTTTTCCCATTTCCGGATTGTGTCGAAATTGCTCATAACGCTGGCATCACTGCTGTTATTCAACCTGGAGGTTCGATAAAAGATGCATTGAGTATCAATTTTTGTAATGAAAATAAAGTTGCAATGGTATTTACTGGAACACGTCATTTTAAACATTAATTTGTTTAACTTTGTGCGTTAAAATTTTATAAACGTTAAACCCTACATAAACATATGGGATTTTTTGATTTCATGACCGAGGACATTGCTATTGACCTTGGAACCGCCAACACTCTGATAATACACAACGACAAAGTTGTAATTGATTGCCCATCAATTGTTGCTAGAGATAGAATATCGGGGAAAATTATCGCTGTTGGAAAAGAAGCCAATATGATGCAAGGCAAAACTCATGAAAACATAAAAACCATTCGTCCTCTAAAAGATGGGGTTATTGCTGATTTTGACGCGTCTGAAAAGATGATTAGCATGTTCATCAAAAGCATACCTGCATTAAAGAAAAAAATGTTTACACCAGCACTTCGAATGGTGGTCTGTATCCCGTCTGGAATTACCGAAGTTGAAATGCGAGCCGTTAAAGAAAGTTGCGAACGTGTTAACGGTAAAGAAGTTTATTTAATCCACGAACCTATGGCTGCAGCAATTGGTATTGGTATCGATATCATGCAACCAAAAGGAAATATGATTGTGGACATTGGTGGCGGAACAACCGAAATTGCAGTAATTGCCTTAGGCGGAATCGTTTGCGATAAATCTGTTAAAATTGCAGGAGATGTTTTCACGAATGACATTGTGTATTATATGAGAACGCAGCACAATTTATTTGTGGGTGAAGCAACAGCCGAGAAAATTAAGATTACGATTGGTGCCGCCACAGACGATTTAGAAACACCACCAGATGATATGTCAGTTCAAGGTAGAGATTTATTGACTGGTAAACCCAAACAGGTTGAAGTGTCTTATAGAGAAATTGCTAAAGCTTTAGATAAATCGATTCAGCGTATTGAAGATGCGATTATGGAGACCTTATCACAAACGCCACCGGAATTAGCTGCTGATATTTATAACACAGGAATTTATCTTGCGGGTGGAGGTTCAATGTTAAGAGGTTTAGACAAACGTATTTCACAAAAAACAGATTTACCCGTTTATATTGCCGAAGATCCATTGAGAGCCGTTGTTCGAGGAACTGGTATGGCTCTTAAAAATATTCCAAAGTTCAGAAGCATACTGATTAAATAAATTCCAAATAAATAAATTCCGAATCCCAATTTTAGCTATTTAATATACAGCTTTTGGTATTTGGATTTTGAGATTTTATTTTTTAAAAATTTTAATTTTTTACGATGCAGCAAATAATTAATTTTATACTTAAAAACAGTTATAGATTACTGTTTTTGCTGCTTTTGATACTTTCTCTTTCTTTGACGATTCAGTCCCATTCGTATCACAAAAGTAAAATCATCAGTTCAGCAAATTTCTTTACAGGCGGTATTTATGAAAAAATAAACAATGTTGATGAGTATTTTGGTTTGAGAGCTCAAAACGAGGAATTGGCTAAAGAAAATGCACGATTAAAATCGATAGTATTCAATCAAAAAGACACTACAAAACTTCCTAAAATTGATTCGATAAAAGGCGTTAATAAAATAGATATTATTGTTTCTAAAGTAATTCACAACTCGTACAGCATTCAGGAAAATTTTATAACCATAAACAATGGTTCTGCTTCTGGCATTAAATCCAATATGGGCGTAATCAACAGTGCAGGAATTGTTGGAATTGTAGATAATACTTCCAAAAATTTCGCAACCATCATTAGTGTTCTGAATGTCAATATTAAGATTAATGCAAAAATCAAAAAATCAAATCATTTTGGCACTTTAAGTTGGAATGGGAAAAACACCGGTTTTGCTCAATTGACTGATGTACCAAGATTGGCGGGAGTTCGCAAAGGCGACACCATAGTTACGGGTTCAGAATCAAGAGTTTTTCCAGAAAATATTGGTATTGGAACTATTGAAAAAGTGTATATAGACAACGAAACAAATTACTATACTTTGGATATTAAATTGTTTAATGACATGACTAATCTTGGTCATGTTTATGTTATTAAAAACAAGGATGCCGAAGAGATACTAAATTTAGAAAAACAAGGCAAAAAAGATGAATAGTACTTTGCTAGCAAATATTGCTCGATTTATCTTGTTGCTTGCCGCACAGGTTCTACTATTCAATAGGATGGATCTTTTTGGATATATCAATCCGTTTCCTTATGTGCTTTTTATTATTTTGTATCCTGTAAATGGCAATAAAACAGGTTTGTTAGTTGCTAGTTTTTTATTGGGATTATTGATGGATATGTTTTGGAATTCTGGCGGTGTCCATGCTGCCGCTTGCGTAATTCTTGCTTATTATAGACCTGCCATTTTTAAGTTCTCCTTTGGATTAAGTTATGAATATCAAACGGTAAAACTTAATGATGTATTAACGCCGGAGCGCTTTTCCTTTATCTTAATTGCGGTAGTAATTCACCACTTTGTATTGTTTATACTCGAAGTTTTCAAGATTAGTTTTGTATGGGATATTTTATTGCGCACCTTTTTGAGTACACTTTTTACAATACTCACGTCTATAATAATTATCTACATCATTAAGCCAAACAAGCGATGAGAAAAGCCTTGTTACCTACAATTATTTTTACTGGAACAATTTTGTTGATATTGCGCCTTTTTTATTTACAGGTTATCGATGATTCTTTAAAATTGAAATCTGATAATAATGCCATAAAAATAAAATATGATTATCCAGAGCGAGGGTATATTTATGATAGAAATGGCAAACTTTTGGTCGCCAATCAACCATCCTATGACATTATGGTTATCCCAAAAGATGTGAAAGATATTGACACCACCGAGTTTTGTTTGTTATTGAACATCACTAAAGAAGACTTTTTAACAAAAATTGCAAAAGCTAAAATTTACAGTCCAAGACTTCCTTCAGTGTTTCTGTCGCAACTTAATAAAAAGGAATATGCTGCTTATCAAGAAATACAACGAAAATTTTCGGGTTTTTATATCCAAAAGCGTGCGTTAAGAGATTATCAAGTAGCTTATGGTGCCAATGTATTTGGTTTTATCACGCAGGTTAATGATAAAATCATTGAAAAAAATAAATACTACAACAGCGGTGATTTAATTGGTCGTCAAGGTGTTGAAGAAAGCTATGAAGATTTTTTACGGGGAGTAAAAGGCGTGAAATATATTCAAAAAGACAAATACAATAGGGAAATAGGTTCCTATAAAGAAGGAAAATTTGACACTATAGCTGTACAGGGAAAAGACATTAATTTATCTATAGATGCAGACCTTCAAAAGTATGGAGAAGAATTAATGGTCAACAAGCGTGGCGGAATTGTAGCTATCGAGCCTAAAACAGGAGAAATTTTAGCATTGGTTACCGCTCCTTCTTACGATCCGGCTATTTTGGTGGGAAGACAACGTTCGAAAAATTATACGATTTTATTCCATGATTCGATTGCAAAACCATTATATGACCGAGGCTTATTAGCCGAATATACGCCCGGTTCACCATTTAAAATCCTGACAGGTTTAGTGGCTTTACAAGAAGGCGCCATAGATGAGAATACCACTTTTTTTTGTCACCATGGTTTTAGTTATGCACCCGGGCGTTTTATGAAATGTCACTGTCATGGTGGTGCTATGCAATTTCACCGAGGGATTTATGAGTCGTGTAATACTTTCTTTTCAAGCTCTTACATGAAAACCATCGATAAATTTAACAATCCACCAAAAGGAGTTGATGTTTGGAGTAATCACTTAAAAAGTTTTGGTTTAGGACAATTCATGGGTTACGATTTACCAACAGGAAAAAAAGGAAGTTTACCAACATCAAAAACGTATAAAAAAATGTATCCCGGATGGGGTTGGTCAAGTAAAACGATTGTCTCTAATGCCATTGGTCAAGGAGAGGTTTTGATGACACCCATTCAGTTAGCAAATATGATTGCTGCCGTTGCCAATAGAGGTTATTATTATACGCCTCATATCATCAAAAAAATTAAAGGTCAAGCTATAGATAAACGGTTTACAACCAAACATGTAACAACCATAGATGCTAAATATTTTGAACCCATGATTAGCGGTTTGTTTGATGTGTATAATTTAGGAACGGCTCACGGATTGAACGTAGAAGGAATTGAAATATGCGGAAAAACAGGAACTGCCGAAAATTTCGCAAAAATTAATGGTAAAAGAGTAAAGCTTCAAGACCACTCTATTTTTGTGGCTTTTGCGCCAAAAGATAATCCTAAAATTGCGATTGCAGTCTTTGTGGAGAATGGTTATTGGGGTGCTCGATGGGCTGGTCCAATTACTAGCTTGATGATTGAAAAATTCATCAAAAAGAAAATTACCCGAACCGATTTAGAAAAAAGAATGTTAGAAGGAAGTCTTCAAGGGGAGTACAATAAATATTACGCAAAACCTATAATAGATACTTTGATTAAATCAAAACCAGCTATAAACGGAAAACCTATAGTGACTAAACCAGAAATTAAAGTACCTGATGCACCAGAAAATTAATTTCAAACCAATATGAAAAATCAAAGCGTAACCAATAATCTCGACTGGATGAGCATTGCCATTTATATTACCTTGGTAATATTGGGTTGGCTCAACATTTATTCGTCATCATTATCCTCTATTGCTCGAGAGACTTCTATTTTTGATTTTACACAAATTTATGGCAAACAGTTTATGTTTATTATCCTGACCATTCCTTTGATACTCGTTGTAATGTCAGTAGAAGGCAAGTTTTATGAAAAATTTTCTAGCGTCATTTATGTTATAGGATTATTATCCTTGGCTGGTTTATTTGTTTTTGGAAAGACAATAAAAGGTCAAGCCAATTGGTATTCTTTTGGTTCATTTGGCGTACAACCTTCGGAGTTTGTTAAGGCTGCAACTGCATTGGCTCTTGCCAAATATTTGAGCGATGTTCAAATCAATCTCAAAGATTTAAACAGACAAATTCAAGTATTGGGAATCCTGTTTTTACCCATACTTTTGATAGTTCCCCATGATCCAGGAAGTGCGCTAATTTATTGTGTTTTCATTTTAGTATTGTATAGAGAAGGCCTGCCTTCATGGTACGTTTGGACGGGTTTTATTGGTTTAGTCTTATTTGTTTTAGCGTTAGTTATTAAACCTTTAATTCTAACTCTTGCAGCATTGGCTGTCATTATTTTTATTTATTATAGAAGCCGAATGATAAATAGAAACTGGCTATTAAGTTCTATTATTTTTTTAATGATTGGTGGTTTTGTTTTTTCAGTAGATTATGTTTTTGAAAATGTTTTTAAGCAACATCATCGCGACCGATTCAATATTCTTTTGGGCAAAGAAGTAGACATGAAAGGCATTGGTTATAATACCAATCAATCCGAAATTGCTATTGGTTCTGGTGGCTGGTTTGGTAAAGGTTATCTTGAAGGAACACAAACCAAAGGAGGTTTTGTACCAGAACAACATACAGATTATATATTTACAACCGTAGGCGAAGAATGGGGTTTTGTGGGCTGCCTTTTGGTGATGTTGCTTTTTGTTACTTTAATTATACGAGTAATTTATTTGGCTGAAAGGCAAAAAACCAAGTTTAGCCGAGTCTATGGTTATTGTGTTGCCGGCATTTTGTTCATCCACTTTTTTGTCAACATTGCAATGGTTGCAGGTATTTTTCCAACGATAGGCGTTCCGCTTCCTTTCTTTTCTTATGGTGGGTCGGGTTTATGGGGTTTTACAATCTTATTATTTATCTTTTTGAAAATGGATGCCAATAAAGTAAACGAGTGGTAATTTTGTTGCAAATTATAAGTAAATCATTTTATTTATATTGCTAATACTGTGTTTAATGAGTTAGGTTACTAAAACTTTTTAAAACTTTTAGCCCAATTATAAAAAAATAACCCAAAAATCTATTCAGATTTTTGGGTTACGAATTTTCTGGATTGTTAGTGGTTTAATCTACATTATCGTGCAAAAATGAATTGTTGGAACGTAACTGCGTGTCATCGTTACTATCAATACCTATTGACATTCTAGATTTTGTATCAGCTGGTATATTGGTTGACAAATCAACACCATTGCGCTTGTAAGCCGGTTCTTTCTCTAATTCATCAATTTTTGAAGGATTGTTATGAAATTTATAATTGAACTCTTTTAACTTTTTTCTTCTATCGTCAGCTCTATGTTTCAGGGTTTCTTCGATAGTCATCTCTACTGGCGAGATATCTTCAAAATGGCTTACTGTGGAGGTTGGTTTTTGAACATCTACCCGTTTCATCGTGATTTTCAACTCATCGGCAACTGGCTCTTCAACTACAATAGCTGCGGCTGGTTTTGAGTTTAACAAATCGTTTTCTAACTCCATATATTCTTCCAGAGAGTATTTAATCATACCTCCTTCGTTCAACTCGGTTACAGGTATAAATTGCAAGGGTTGATTCACTTCAATATCATTTGGCGAGTCGGATAAATCAAAAATAATTCTGTTTTCTTCAACTGCTTTAACTGAATTTACCTCTTCTACTCTTTCAAATGTTGGCATGGCTGGCATATCAAAAGTAAAAGTAATTTGCTCCTCTTCAACCTGAACTTGTTTTAGGCTCTCATCAACGATAGCTTGTGATTCAACCACTTTCATTTCTCGAACTTCTGGAGTGGTTACCTTGAAATCGATGTCATTTATTGGCGATACAATTTCAAAAGTTACATCCAAATTTCTGATGAAATGATTCATTGCAATCAATTCTTTTTCATCAATTGAACTGACAACTGAAGCTTGCTGCACCATTTCGATTTTGCTCGAATCAAATTCATCTTCGATTAATTCAAAAAATATTTTTTCTTCCTTAATTTCCTTGGCTGGTGTATCAATGATAGTTTGAAAAACAGCTACTGGTTTTTGAGTTAAATCGCGTTCTATTTTATGTTCTCCGTCTAAGGAGTGGATTATTTTTTTTTCTTCTAGATTTAAAATTCCATTTTGTTGTTCTTCATTAAAACCTGTAGCAATAATAGTTACTGCTATTGAATCGCCCAATGTTTCATCTTCTCCAACACCCATGATGATATTAGCATTATGCCCCGCTTCTGATTGAATATGGTCATTGATTTCCCCGATTTCATCAATTGTAATTTCATTATTTCCAGAAACGATAAGCAACAAGACGTTTTTGGCACCTGAAATTTTATTGTCATTTAATAATGGTGAATCTAATGCTGAAATTATAGCTTCTTTTGCGCGATTATCTCCCGATGCAGTAGCAGAACCCATGATAGCTCTTCCGCTATTTTCCAAGACTGTTTTAGCATCTTTTAAATCGATATTTTGTGTATAATGATGCGTAATTACTTCTGCAATTCCACGAGAAGCGGTAGCCAACACTTCGTCTGCTTTAGAAAATCCAGCTTTGAAGCCAAGGTTTCCGTATACTTCTCTTAATTTATTGTTATTAATAACAATCAAAGAATCGACTTGCTTTCGCAATTTTTCAACACCTAACAACGCTTGTTCTGAACGAACTTTACCCTCAAACTGAAAAGGAATAGTTACAATACCTACAGTAAGAATGTCTCTTTCTTTTGCCAATTGCGCAATTACTGGAGCAGCACCAGTTCCTGTTCCTCCACCCATTCCTGCGGTAATGAAAACCATTTTGGTATTGGCATCTAACATTTTTTCTATATCGCCTATACTTTCAATGGCTGATTGTTGTCCAACATCTGGATTTGCGCCAGCGCCTAGACCTTCGGTAAGGTTTACTCCTAACTGAATTTTATTGGGCACAGGACTGTTTTGAAGTGCTTGTGAGTCTGTATTACAAACTATAAAGTCAACTCCTTTTATTCCTTGCTTGAACATGTGATTGATCGCATTGCTTCCGCCGCCACCAACTCCGATTACTTTAATCACATTTGATTGATTTTTTGGTAAATCAAATGAGATGTTTCCAATTTCTGAGTTGCTTGTCATACTATTTTGGTTTTGTTAGGTTTTATTCTTTTATACTTATTCTGCGTTATCTAAAAAGTCTTTAATCTTATCTACATATTTGTCAAAAAAAGACCTTCTAATTCTTTTTTCAGTGGTTTCCTCTTCTTCAACTTCTTCATGCGCCACAACATTTAAAATTACTTCTTTTTCTTCAACAACTTTCTGAAAATCTGGTTGTTTTGGGATAGGATTAACTTCTATCAACTCAATTTTATGGGCGCTTTGTGTGGTGTTTGCAATACTATTCATTACCAATCCAACAGCGGTAGCAAATAACGGACTGGAAATTTCTTCACTTGAATTGCCTGCCAAATGTTCGTTTGGGTAGCCAATTCTAGTGTCCATTCCTGTGATGTATTCTACCAGTTGCTTGATGTGTTTTAATTGAGATCCTCCACCGGTTAAAACAATTCCCGCAATTAATTTTTTGCGAGGATCTTCATGCCCGTAAACTTTGATTTCGGTAAAAACCTGCTCGATGATTTCAACCACTCTTGCATGAATTATTTTAGACAAATTCTTTAACGAAATCTCTTTCGGATCTCTTCCTCTTAATCCTGGAATCGACACAATTTCGTTGTCTTTATTTTCGCCTGGCCAGGCAGACCCAAATTTTGTCTTTAATAATTCGGCTTGCTTTTCAATGATGGAACAACCTTCTTTAATATCATCTGTAATTACATTTCCCCCAAAAGGAACTACCGCAGTGTGACGGATGATTCCGTCTTTGAAAATAGCCAAATCTGTTGTTCCTCCGCCAATATCAATCAACGCAACACCCGCTTCTTTTTCTTCCTGGCTCAACACCGCTTCTGCAGATGCTAACGGCTCTAAAGTCAATCCTGACAAGCCTATTCCTGAACTTTGAATGCATCTTCCCACGTTACGGATAGACGATGCTTGACCAACAACAACGTGAAAACTAGCTTCTAACCTTCCGCCATACATTCCGATAGGTTCTTTGATTTCTGACTGACCATCGATTTTAAATTCCTGTGGCAAAACATGAATAATTTCTTCCCCAGGAAGCATCGCTAATTTATTTACTTGATCAATTAACATTTGAATGTCTTTGCCGCTGATAACCTCTTCTGGGTTGTTTCTAATTACGTAATCGGTATGTTGAATACTGCGAATGTGTTGCCCTGCAATACCAACAACCACATCGTTTATTTTATATCCTGAATTATTTTCGGCTTCGAGAACTGCTTGTTGAATAGACTGAATGGTTTGGGTAATATTATTAACTACACCACGAGCAACACCCAAACTTTTGGATTTTCCCACACCCAAAATTTCTAGCTTGCCATACTCATTCTTCTTGCCAATCATGGCAACAATCTTGGTTGTTCCTATGTCTAATCCTACTGCAATATTCTCTTTTTCCATAATCTTTTATTTAATGCACACTACTTGCTTGGTGAACTTCAAATTAATTCTTTTATACTTATTCAAAGTACTATCTGAAACTGCCTTTTGAAAAAAGGCTTTGTAGTTTTTAAATTTCTTTTCGATGTTGATAGTGCGTCCAAAATCTATTTGAAAATCATAATTTCTGTTCTCCATGATTAAGCTACCGTCAGGCAAAACTTGAAGACCGATGATGTTTTTTTTCAAAAAATCATCTTGAGTAATCATCTTTAAAACTTCAGATAATTTTTCTTTGTTTACTACGTTAATTTCACCCGAAACTAGTGGGACTCTTGCTGTGTAATTCTCTGATAAGGGCATTTTATTTCCCTCGCAATCAATATAAAAAGAACCCGTTTCGTCAAACACTCTTCCCACAGGTGTTTTTTGTTTTACTACTGCTTTTAAAACCCCATCAACGCTAACAAACACATCTGCTTTTTGGATCATTTCTTGTTTGTTGACAGACTTCTCCAATTCCCTCAAATCTAAATCAACTTTATTGATTGTTTTTAGTTCTTTATTTTTTTCTATTAACAATTTATTAACCATTTCGGGCTTTAAAAAAAGCGTGTTTTCGCCCACAAAAACCACTTCTGTTTTCTTTATTTTGCGTCTTTCATTTCGGTAGGAAGTGAACGAGAATAGACCGATTATAACGGCAATCATCATTGCTAATCTAATATTAATCCAAGTGAAATATTTCATAATAAGGCTTGTTTTATGTTTGGAACTAATTCACCAATATCTCCTGCACCAATTGTCACAATTATTTGGGCATTGCTTTTTAAAATTGAAGGGATTAATTCGTCTTTTGAAACCAATTTTTTGTTGGTATTTTCAATTTTTGAAAGCAGCCAGCTTGAGGTGATTCCTTCTATGGGTAATTCTCTTGCGGGATAAATATCTAACAACAAAATTTCGTCGAATTGGGATAAACTTTTGGCAAAATCATCGGCGAAATCTTTGGTTCTACTGAATAAATGAGGTTGAAAAATAGCCAACACTTTTTCGTTCGGATACAATTCACGAACGGCTTGATGCACGGCATTAATTTCGGTTGGATGATGGGCATAATCATCGATGTAAACTAACGCATCTGATTTGATTTGATAGGAAAACCGGCGTTGGATTCCTTTAAATGATGCCAAGGCTTTAGCAATGGAACTGGTCGGGGTGCCATACATTTTAGCCATCGCTAAAGCCATTAAAGCATTCATTAAATTGTGTCTTCCTGGTAAACCCAATTGAAGGTTTTGAATCGTTTCTGACGGCGTTTGAACATCAAAAAAATAGAAGCCATTTTGTATACGAATATTGAAAGCATTGTAGGTTGCTTCTTCATCGATTCCGACGGTTAATCCTTCTAGCGGCAATCTTTTTGGGACAAAAATTTTAGTTTTATCTTCTACTTTATTGGCAAATTCTCGGAACGATTCTTCAATCGCATCGGCATCGCCATAAATATCCAAATGATCCGCATCCATCGAGGTTACACAAGCGATATTGGGATGCAAATGCAAAAACGAACGATCAAATTCATCGGCTTCGACAACGGTAATGGTTTTGCCGTTTCCAATTAAATTGGAATGGTAATTTTCTACAATTCCGCCAATAAAAGCGGTAACATCGGCTCCACTTTCATAAAGTATGTGTCCAAGAATACTTGATGTTGTTGTTTTTCCGTGAGTTCCTGCCACTGCGAAACAAAAGGTGTCTTTGGTAATTATTCCTAATACTTCGGCACGCTTTTTAACTACATAATCTCTTTCTAAAAAGTAATTCCACTCGGAGTGTGTTCTTGGGACGGCTGGCGTGATGATGACCAAGGTGTTTTCGGTGTAATAATTGGTTGGAATTAAACTGATGTTGTCTTCAAAATGAATGTTCATACCTCCCGCAATCAACTCATCTGTGAGCATGGTTGGTGTCTTGTCATAACCCGAAACATTTTTGCCTATGTTTTGGAAATACCTTGCCAAGGCACTCATACCGATGCCTCCGATGCCGATGAAATAGACGTTATGTATTTGATTTAGATTCATTTTATGACTTAATGTCTAATGTCTTCATGTCCAAAAGTCGTTTGACTTTATGACTTTTGACTTTCGATTAATTTAATTATTTCTTCGACAATATCTTTAGTAGCATTTGGCTTTGCCAATTTTTTTATGTTTTCGGATAATGTTGTTTGTAAATTTTGATTTGTTATTAAATCTGAAAAAACGGTTTCAAATTTTTCATCGAGTTCGCTTTCGTTTAAGAGGATTGCTCCGTTTTTATCTACAATGGCGCGGGCATTTTTGGTTTGATGATCTTCTGCAACATTGGGAGAGGGTATAAAAATGGTTGGCTTTCCTATTAAACATAACTCTGAAATGGATGATGCTCCGGCTCGGGAAATCACAAAATCGGCGGCGGCGTAAACTAGATCCATTCGGTCAATAAAAGCAACGACTTGAACGATTTTACGATCTGTAAAATGGTTGTAATCGTGGTAATACAATTTGCCACATTGCCAGATAATTTGAATGTCTTTTGAAATAATATGGTAGATTTCTTTTTCAATTAGTTTGTTAATTCTTCTTGCTCCAAGACTTCCTCCGAGCACCACAAGTGTTTTTTTGGTGGGGTCTAAATTGAAATATTTGATGGCTTCTCGTCGTTTGAGATTGACCTGTAGTAAGTCTTGACGCACTGGATTCCCTGTGAGAACTATTTTGTTTGCGGGAAAAAAGCGTTCTAAATTTTCGTATGCAACACAAATGGTTTTGGCTTTTTTACTTAATAATTTGTTGGTGATACCAGGATAGGAATTTTGCTCTTGAATGAGGGTGGGAATATTAAAACTATTGGCAGCTTGTACTAAAGGTCCGCTGGCAAAACCGCCTGTTCCGATGACTACATCTGGGTTGAATTTTCTGATTATTTTTCTGGAGTTCCATAAACTGTTGGCTAATTTCATGGGGAACAATACATTTTGTAAAGTCAATTTTCGTTGTAAACCGGTGATCCAAAGTCCTTCAATTTGGTATCCTGCTTGAGGTACTTTTTGCATTTCCATTTTGTCTTTGGCACCTACAAAAAGGAATTCGGCATCGGAAAAACGCGTTTTCAATTCGTTGGCAATAGCAATGGCTGGGTAGATATGTCCACCTGTTCCGCCGCCGCTTATTATGAATTTTAGTTTGTGCATTACCTACTTTTTAGAATTGGTTCCAATGGATTTGCTGTATCTATAATCGAGAAATCTTCGGTCTCTGCTGTCTCATCTTCTTGCAGTTGTTTGTCGATTAGCTTTTGCAAAGCGGCTTCTCGTTTTTGTTTTTCGGCTTGTTCTTCGGCAATTTCTTCTTCTTTCTTGGTTACGCTCAAAATTATTCCTAGAGCGATGCATGTCATCCAGATGGAGCTTCCGCCGCTGCTAATTAATGGTAAAGTTTGTCCTGTTACTGGCAGCAATTCGACTGCAACTGCCATGTTTGTCATGGCTTGAAAAATAATTGGGAATCCGAGGCCAACGACGACGAGTTTTCCGAAGAGTGAACTGGCTTTGTGAGCTGCGACGACAAATCGGAAGAGTAACAATAAGTATAATCCTAAAACGGATAACGCGCCAATCATACCGTATTCTTCGACGATTATGGCATAAATAAAATCGGATGAGGATTGAGGCAAAAAGTTTTTTTGGACACTTTTACCAGGACCAAGTCCGTAGATTCCGCCTGATGCAATGGCTATTTTTGCTTTTTCGATTTGGTAATCATCTTCGTCAACTTTGTTGCTGGTGAAATTATCGATACGATTAATCCATGTATCAACACGATTGGGGAAAGCATTTGGGTAGGCTTTGGCAACCAGAATAAAAAAGGTTAAACCGATGATTCCTGCTCCTACTATGATACCAATGTATTTTAAAGGATATTTCCCAATGAATACGAGCATCATGACCATCGCAAAGATTAAAGCAGCGGTGGATAAATTGGCAGGAAGAATAAAAATTATAGTGATAAAAACGGGTGTCCATAATTCCCAAAGCGAGTTTTGAAAGGTGATGGGCGTTTCTCTTTTTTTGGATAAATATCGGGCAACAAAAACATAAAGCACAATAGATGCCAGTGTAGAGGTTTGAAATGTGATTCCGATAAACGGAATTTGTATCCATCGGCTGGCATTGGCACCTTCGATTACGGTTCCTTTTAACAAGGTATAAATAAGTAAAATCCAAACGACAGGCAATAAGATTTTGGATATAGTTTTGAAGTAATGGTAGGGAACTTTGTGCACTTTATACAAAATGAAAAATCCAACCAGTACTTGCGCTGCGTGTTTAAGCAAATAAGTAAAGGCATTGCCAGAGCCATGACGCATGTATGCCAAATTGCTGCTGGCACTAAAAACAGGCATGAACGAAAACAACGCCAACAAGGCCACGAATGCCCAGATGACTTTATCTCCTTTTAAGCTGTTTATTATTTCTTTCATTTTTCTGATGCTTTGGGCTTTAAGCTTTTGTTTTTTGCCTACAGCTTATTGCTTACGGCTTATTGCTTTTTATAAATTCTGAACGGCAACCTTAAATTGTTTTCCTCTGTCTTCATAATTTTGAAATAAATCAAAACTTGCACATGCTGGCGATAGCAGCACGACATCTCCTTTTTCGGCTATATGTTTTGCAGTTATTACGGCATCACGCATGTTGTCTACTTCGACCATCATATCGACCACATTTCCAAAAGCATCAACAATTTTTTTATTGTCAACACCCAGGCAGATGATTGCTTTTACTTTTTCGCGCACTAAAGACATCAAATCGTTGTAATCGTTTCCTTTATCGACACCGCCTACTATCCAAACGGTTGGAACCGTCATACTATCGAGCGCAAAGAATGTGGCATTGACATTGGTTGCTTTACTGTCGTTGATGTATTGCACATTTTGAATTTTGAGTACTTTTTCTAAACGATGTTCTACGCCTTGAAAATTAGAGAGACTTTCGCGGATAGTTTCCTTTCTGATTTTCAACAATTGCGCTACGGAAGTTGCTGCCATAGCGTTTTTCATGTTGTGTTTTCCTTCTAGTGAAACTTCTCCAGTTTTCATTTCAAATTCTTCGTGGTTGATGTTAACTTCCATAGTGTCATTTTTTATAAAGGCTCCGTTTTCAAAAGATTTTGTTAGTGAAAAAGGAATTAATTGGGCTTTTGTTTTGTTTTGTTTGAACCATGCTGAAATTGTTTCGTCATCGGCGTCATAGATGAGATAATCGCTCTCGGTTTGGTTCATTGTTATTCTGAATTTTGATGCTATATAGTTTTCATATTTATATTCATATCGGTCTAAATGATCTGGGCTTATATTTGTTATTATCGCAATATCTGGTCTGTACTTTATGCTTCCGTCTAACTGAAAACTGCTCAATTCCAACACATAGTAATCGTAATTTTCTTCGGCTACTTGCCAGGCGAAACTTTTACCAATATTGCCTCCCAATCCTACATTTAATCCACCTTCTTTTAACAAATGATACGTCAACATTGTCGTTGTTGTTTTCCCGTTGCTTCCTGTGATTCCAATGGTTTTTGCATTGGTAAACTGTATGGCAAACTCCATTTCAGAAATCACCGTAATCCCCTTTTCCAAAAGCATTTTTACAATTGGTGTTTTTTCAGGAATTCCTGGACTTTTCATTACTACATCCGCATTCAAAATCAAGTTTTCGGTATGAGTTTGGTCTTCCCATTTAATATCATACTGTTTAAGAACTTCTTTGTAATTGTCTTTTATCTCCCCATAATCGGACACAAAAACATCATATCCTTGTTGCTTTCCCAAAATGGCCGTTCCTACTCCACTTTCTCCACCTCCTAATATTACCAATCGTTGCATTATCTCAATTTTAAGGTCACAATAGAAACTATGGCTAACAGAATTGCTACAATCCAAAAGCGCGTTACAATTTTGCTTTCATGATAGCCTTTCTTTTGATAATGATGGTGCAATGGCGACATGAGAAAAATTCTTTTGCCTTCACCAAAACGATTTTTGGTGTATTTGAAATAAGAAACCTGCATTATTACAGATAAATTTTCGGCAAAAAAGATGGCGCACAGTACGGGTAACAACATTTCTTTTCTGACCGAAATTGCTAAAACTGCTATAATTCCGCCAATGGTTAAACTTCCTGTATCGCCCATAAATACGGTTGCTGGATAGGAATTGTACCAAAGAAAACCTATTAATGCTCCCACGAACGCCGCAATAAAGACTGTCATTTCACCCGAATTTGGGATGTACATAATGTTTAGATAGCTAGAAAAGATAACGTTACCGGAAACGAAAGTAAAAATCCCAAGTGCAAGTACTGAAATTGCCGAAGTTCCCGCTGCTAATCCGTCGATACCGTCGGTTAAATTGGCTCCATTGGAAACTGCCGTTATGATGAAAATCACAATAGGAATAAAGACTAGCCATGCCCAATTTTCATAACCATCGCCTGTCCATTCGATTATTTTGGCATAATCCAATTCGTTATTTTTGGTAAACGGAATGGTTGTCAAGGTAGATTTAGTTTCGAGCGGTGTTTGGGTAGCTACATTTTGAGATTGATTAAAAGAAATGGGCGTTGCCGAACGCTCTCTAATGGTAACACTTGGATTAAAATACAAAACCGAACCAACGATTAATCCTAATCCTACTTGACCAAATACTTTGAAAATTCCTTTTAATCCTTGTTTGTCTTTTTTGAAGATTTTGATGTAGTCGTCAATAAAACCAATGGTTCCCATCCAAAGGGTGGTTACTATCAAAAGAATAATGTAGATATTATTTAGTTTGGTTAACAAAACCACTGGAATTAAAGTGGCGATAATAATGATTAAACCACCCATAGTTGGGGTTCCCGATTTTTGAGTTTGCCCATCCAATCCTAGTTCTCTGACGGTTTCTCCAACTTGCTGGGCTTTTAGGAAATTAATGATTTTTTTTCCATATATGGTTGATATCATTAATGAAAGTATCAAAGCCAACGCAGAACGGAAAGTAATATACTGGAAAACTCCTGCTCCAGGAAAATCCATTGTTTTGTCGAGGTATTCAAATAAATAATATAACATATTTGGTTATTTGTTCAATTGTTCTAATAATTCTTTCACTATTTGCATATCATCAAAATCATGGCGAATACCTTTTATCTCTTGATAGTTTTCGTGTCCTTTTCCGGCAATAAGTATAATATCATTTGCACTTGCCAATTGACACGCAGTTTTAATAGCTTGCTTTCTATCAACGATAGCTAATGTTTTTCTTTGGTATTGTGGTTCAACACCAGCTTCCATATCGGCAATAATATCTATTGGGTCCTCGGTTCTTGGATTATCCGATGTAATGATTACCTTGTTACTCATGGTGGAAGCAATGTTTGCCATGATGGGTCTTTTAGTTTTATCCCTATCGCCACCACAACCTACAACGGTTATCAATTGTTCGTTATTCGTTCGAATATCATTTATGGTTTTCAGAACATTCTCTAAAGCATCAGGCGTGTGGGCATAATCAACTATTGCCGTTATTTTGCTATCTGAAACAATAAACTGAAATCGGCCAGAAACACTTTCTAATTCTGATAATAATCGCAATGTTTCTAATTTGTCTAAACCTAGTTCTATTGCCGTTCCGTAAATAGCCAATAAATTATAGGCATTGAAAGTGCCAATCAATCGAACCCAAACTTCGCTTTCGTTGACTTTTAATAACAATCCTGATAATTGATTTTCTAAAATTTGTGCTTTATAATCAGCGTATGATTTCAAAGCGTACGTTAGTTTTCGGGCAACGGTATTTTGTATCATCACCAACCCATTTTTATCGTCAATATTGGTTAAAACAAACGCCGACTTTGACAAATGGTCAAAAAATGATTTTTTTACATCCCGATATTCCGCAAATGTTGCATGATAATCTAAATGATCATGAGATAAATTGGTGAAAACGCCGCCTTCAAAATGCAACGCTTCCGTTCGCTTTTGATGAATGCCGTGTGAACTCACTTCCATAAAGCAATATTCTACACCTTCTTCGTTCATTTTTGCCAAATAATAATTGATAGTTAGCGAATCTGGTGTGGTGTGTGTGGCTTTAAATTCGGTATGATCAACCATGATTTTTACAGTTGATAACAAGCCAACTTTATAGCCTGCCTTTTGGAATAATTGATACAATAAAGAGGCAATAGTTGTTTTACCATTGGTGCCTGTGATGCCTATTAATTTTAAATTATGTGATGGATTTCCATAAAAATTGGCTGCCAAAAAAGCCAAAGCAGTATTGGTATCTTTCACTTGAATATAAGTAACACCCGTAACAATAACAGCCGGCAAAGTATCACATACAATCACAGTTGCGCCAAGATTTATAGCTTTTTCAATAAAATCATGACCATTGGAAACCGTGCCGCGAATGGCTACAAAAACATCATTCTCTTGAATTTTTCGCGAATCGAACTCAATTTTATTGATGCTCATTTCCGTCGAACCTTTTACGGCTTCGATAGCGACTTTGTATAATATGTCTTTTAAAATAATCACGATAATTCGAGTATGATTGTTTTGTTTTTATCTAAAGATTCCCCAGCCGGAATAGATTGTTTTTTTACTTTTCCTGCACCGATTACTTTTACTTTCATTTTTAAATTTTCTAAAAGCGCTACGGCATCCATTCCGCTCATTCCTTTCAAATTGGGAATCACTTTTATTTCTGAACTTGATTTGATATTATAATCATCGTAAGCCAATTCCTGTTTGTTTATTTTGTTATTGATGTTTTTAACCACATTTGTAGAAGGAGAATCGGTAAAAATCTTTTGTGCTATTCGTTTGAAAACGGGTCCAGCAACATCGGCACCATAATAATTATTGCCCGACGTGTTAGGTTTATGAACTACCACAATACAAGAATATTTGGGATTTTCGGCCGGAAAAAATCCAACGAAAGACGAAATATAATGCTTTTCTGAACCTCCATTTTTAGCATAATTGGCTTGTGCTGTCCCTGTTTTTCCGGCCATTGAGAAATCTTTGGAATACAACTTTGCTCCAGTTCCTTTCTTAACCACATTCTGCATCACAGCTTTAATCTTCTTAATGGTTTCTTCAGAACAAATTTTTGGATTGATGACTTGCTTGTCATATTTTTTGATTGTTTGATTCCATTCTTTTATTTCGGAAACAAATTGTGGTTTTACCATTTCACCATTATTAGCAATGGCGTTATACAAGGTTAATGTTTGCAATGGCGTTACTGCAACACCATATCCAAAAGCCATCCAAGGCAAGGCTATAGGGTTCCAACTTTTTTCTCCTGGTTGTGGAATCGTTGGAATTCCTTCCCCTTGAAATGGCAATCCTAATGGCTTGTTTAATCCCATTTTGTCAATTCGGTCTACAAATTGCTGCGGATTATTTTTGTAATTTTCATAAACCGCCTGAACCATAACGGTATTTGAAGAAACTTCAAAACCTCGTGCCAATGAAATTTTTCCGTAGCCGCCATCGTGGGAATCTCGAACTTTATCTTTTCCGTAGGTAATTATTCCGCCATGAGTGTCATAGACTTTACTAGTATCAATTTTATGATCGTCAAGCAAAGCAATCATATCTACCAGTTTAAACGTTGAACCTGGTTCGTGCGCTTCAGCAATGGCGTAATTTGTGGTTTCAAAATAGGTGGAATCGGTTTCTTTTAGCTTTCCTAAATTGGATATAGCTTTTATTTTTCCTGTTTTAGTTTCCATTACTACCACGCAACCATGCTCTGCTTTAAATTCGGTTAACGCTTTCAATAATGCATGATGAGCAATATCCTGAATGTAAACATCAATGGTAGAAATGACATCGTAACCATCTTTTGGGTCTATTTCATTACTATCACGAATAGGTTTCCATTGTCCTTTGGCAATTTTTTGTTTTAAAACCTTGCCGTCTTTACCGTTCAAATATTCTCTAAAAGACCATTCAATTCCTTTGCCAACTCGGATTCCGCTTTCGTCAATTCTATCATATCCAATGGTTCGTTCTGCAATTTTCCCAATGGGATGTTCTCTAACGGTTTCTTGCTCGGTTATGATACCGCCTTTATTTGCTCCCAAATTGAATAAAGGAAAACTTTTAATTTTTACATATTGTGAGTAACTCAAGTCTTGTGCGATTAATAAATATCTATTTTTATTTACTCTAGCTTTTTTCAATTCTACCAGAAAAAAAGTACTCGGTTTACACATCATTTTTCCTAAAGAATCTGCCAAAGAATATACATTTTTTTTAAACACTTCGGATTTTGGCACCACTGCATCAAATCTGATATTGTAATTAGGAATTGAAGTGGCAAGCAAACTACCATCTGCTGAATAAATATTTCCTTTGTTGGCGGGAATAATAAAACTTTTTACCGTCTCTTTTTTTGCTAATTCCCGAAGATTTGGTCCTTCCACCCATTGAATTTTGGAAAGTTTGAAAGTAATTGCAACTGCCAACAAAAAAATGCTGAAAGCAACTAAATAAATTCTATAAGAGATATGTTTATCTACTACTGCCATAACTTTTGAAAGAATCCTTTTTCTGTAGGTTTTTTAACTTTTATTTTTTTTGGTGGAACTGATGATGGAAAAATATTTCTTGTTTCCATTTTTTCTGAAACAGTCGATTCCATTTTTAATTTCATTAGCTCTGAACGTTTATCTACAAATTCCGAACGCAATTCCTTTACTTGGTTTGTTAGTTCAGCAATTCTGTATATTTTTTCATCATATTTATGCTCATTGGCAATCATTACAATAGCTAAAAAGATTAAAAAAACTATGAAACGCCAATTTCTGGTGGCGTCTTCATTGACTAAAAATCGAGCTTTTAATATGCCGTAAACTCCTTTTTTCATTTTCAAGCTGTGCGCTTTAAGCAATAGGCTTTGGGCTTTTTATCGATTACTACTTTTTTTCTGCTACTCTCAATTTGGCACTTCTTGCCCTGTTGTTTTGCTTTATTTCTTCTTCTGTTGGTACAATTAATTTTTCTACACTTACAAACGGTACTGAAAAATTGCCATAAAAATCGCGTTCTGGCTCTCTGTCAAACAAACCATTTTTTAAAAATCGTTTTACCAGCCTGTCTTCCAATGAGTGATATGAAATCACGCTTAATCTTCCTTCCGGTTTTAATATTTCGAGTGATTGTTCAAGAAATTCTTTTAAAACATCTATTTCTTGATTCACTTCAATTCGTATGGCTTGATATATTTGAGCCAAGATTTTATTTTTAAAATGTTCTGGCAGAAACCTTGATAAAACCGTTTTCAATTCTTCAGTAGTACTGATAGCTTTGTTTTCTCTTGCCTCGATAATTGATTTGGCTAAAGCTGGAGCTATTTTTAATTCGCCGAAATCCAAAAAGACTCTTTTTAAATTGATTTCATCATATTCATTGACCACTTTGAACGCATTTAATTCGTTTTTTTTACTCATTCTCATGTCTAATTCTGCATCAAATCGAGTAGAAAAACCTCTTTCTGGAACATCAAACTGGTGGGAAGAAACGCCTAAATCGGCTAAAATTCCATCCACGCTTTTCACACCGTGGAATCTCAAAAACCGTTTGATATATCTAAAATTTTCAGGTATCAGCGTAAATCTTTCATCTAACAAACTATTGGCAAAAGCATCCTCATCTTGATCGAAACCGAAAAGTTTGCCCGCTGGACCTAATCGATTTAAAATTTCTTGCGAATGTCCACCACCGCCGAAAGTTACATCCACATAAATTCCGTCAGGTTTGATATTTAATCCGTCAACCGTTTCTTTTAATAAAACTGGGTTATGATACTCCATCTCTGTCATCATTTACATTTCCCATCACATCTTCGGCCAAATCTGCAAAATCGATATCATCACCAGCAATCGATTTTTCATACAACTCTTTATCCCAAATTTCGACGATGTTTACAGCAGAGGATAAGACAATATCTTTTGAAATTTTACTAAACGCCACTAAATCTTTTGGAATCAGCAACCTCCCTAAATGATCTACTTCAACCACTTTTACTCCAGCAGTAAATCGACGGATGAAATCGTTATTTTTCTTAACAAAACGGTTTAATTTGTTGATTTTTTCCATCATCAAATTCCATTCAGTCATTGGATATAATTCGAGACAGGGTTGAAAAACAGAACGCTTAAAGACAAATCCATCTTGCAGAGAATTAGCAAGTTGCTTCTTTAACGCCGAAGGAATCATCAATCTTCCTTTGGTGTCAACTTTACATTCGTATGTTCCGATTATGGTGTTCAAGGTTTTTGTTTTATCAATAGCAAAAATATAAAAATAATTACCACAATTTACCACATCTTACCACTTTGTTAATAAGTTTTACCACATTTATGCATTTTATTTTAAAATATTGCAGAAATCTATACGTCTGAATTTTAACAAATCGTTAAGAAAAGTCTAACTAGCAAGAAAACTGCTTTATAACCATTAGTTTTTGAAAACGTTAATTTGAAAAAAATTAAAGTAGTTATCAATTATTATAGTTTGTGGGTGTAGATAAGGTTGATTTAATTCAAGGTTTTAGTAGTAAATAATCCTTGTATAAAAGGGTTTTAATCATTAAAATCATATATTTGTTGCCGAGGTAAAAGTCAAAATATATGGAGGGAAAATTTAAAAAAGAAGGCAGATATTCTTATTTTGAAGCTGGTGAAGGAACGCCAATAGTGGTTTTGCATGGTTTAATGGGTGGTTTGAGTAACTTTAAAGAAGTTGCAGACTATTTTTCCTCCAAAGGCTACAAAGTTGTTATACCCGAACTTCCGCTGTATTCGCAAAACATTCTTAAAACTAATGTCAAAGCTTTTGCAAAATATGTAAAAGATTTTATAAATTTTAAAGGTTTTGATAGGGTAATCCTTTTGGGAAATTCTCTTGGAGGACATATTGCCTTATATCATGCCAAAGCCTATCCAGAGAAAGTAGCTGGACTTGTAATTACAGGAAGTTCAGGACTATACGAAAGTGCGATGGGTGATAGCTATCCTAAACGTGGCGATTATGAATATATCAAGAAAAAAGCCGAAGCTGTTTTTTATGATTCAAATATTGCTTCAAAAGAAATAGTTGACGAAGTTTTTTCAGTGGTAAACGACAGAATTAAAGTGATTAAAACATTAACCATTGCTAAAAGTGCTATTCGTCATAATATGGCTAAAGATTTACCAAAAATGCATATAAAAACATGTATTATTTGGGGTAAAAATGATCAAGTTACACCCCCGGAAGTTGCTGAAGAATTTCATAAACTGATGCCCAACTCTTCTTTATACTGGATTGACAAATGTGGTCATGCTGCGATGATGGAACATCCAGATGAATTTAACAGTATTCTCAATGCATGGTTAAAAGAAGTCCATTTATAAAACAGAAGTCCTTAATTTGGGCTTTTTTATTTTTAAAAAATGAAAATTACTATCGCCGAATTTATAATCAGCAATTCTGATGTAAGCAAATGTCCTCTAGAACGTTTACCAGAATATGCTTTTATAGGTCGTTCCAATGTTGGGAAATCATCATTGATTAACATGTTGGCCAATCATAAAAACCTGGCAAAAACATCTGGAAAACCGGGAAAAACGCAACTTATTAATCATTTTAAAATCAATTCTAACTGGTTTCTGGTCGATTTACCTGGCTATGGCTATGCGCGTGTTTCCAAAAAAACCAAAGAAGTTTTTCAGCAATTTATTACTGATTATTTTGAGAAAAGAGAGCAATTAGTTTGTGCTTTTGTGTTAATTGACATACGATTAGAGGCTCAAAAAATCGACTTGGAATTCATTAATTATCTTGGCGAAATAGAAGTTCCGTTTTGTATAATTTTCACTAAAGCTGATAAAATTAGTAAGACTAAAATAGATTCGCATCTTGCCGCCTATCGGAAAGCACTTTTTGCAAACAACTGGGAAGAAATACCTCAATATTTTGTAACATCAGCAACAGAAACTACTGGTAAAGATATTGTTTTGGATTTTATTGATGGTGTGAATGAAGAGGTTTTTAAAGATTTAAATAAGTTTTGAAAGCTACTTTTTCAAATCCAGTTTTTCGGCAAAATAATCACAAAAATCTTTCATAGTTTCTGCCATTTTGTCGTCTTGGGTAGCACGTTGAAACGTGTCAGCCATTGCCACAAGGGTTTGATGGAAAAATAATTTCATTTCGTCAACAGGCATGTCTTTTGTCCATAATTCTATTCGCAACGTTTCTTTGAGTTTGCTATCCCAAATAGAAAGCATCATCGCTTTAGCATCTTGAAGTTCTACACCTCCGTCTTGAGCTGACCAAGTCAACTTTTCGGGAACACGATTTTCGTCTAATTCAACAAGAAATTTAATTTCAGAAGTAATGGTTTTACTCATTCTTTTTGAGGTTTGTATTTTGATTTTTCAAATAGTACTTTCGGGCTTATTTTGAGCATGTCTTGCAAACTAACATCGTTGTTTTGCATAAAGGAACGCACAATTTGCCAACCAATCCATTGGCCAACTCTTCCGGGAGATTCGTTGTCAATTTCTAAATAAAATTTGGAAAACGGAGCCAAGTTTATAAATCGATTGGGCAATTTCGAATCTGTGCTGTACAATAATTCCTTTTCGATAAAATAACGCCAAATATAACTTTCATTTTCTTGACACCATTTAATTTGTTCAGGCAAATATCCAATTTTTTCAGCGTCATTATAAACAGGCAATAATTCATCTTTTAAATACAATTGTTTACCATAATAAATCATGTCAGCCAGTAAAGTCTTCTCTCTTGAGGATGGGATTTTCCCCAAAGAAAAACTTGTTACGATATCGGGCATCATTTGTCTTTCTTCAAAATTTTGTTCCAAATATTTTGGAAATTCATAGAATTTATGTTGTGCTCCGAGATACAACTCCAAGGAAATGATCAGTTTATCGTTGGCATAAATGGTTTTACTGTTATAATCCATTTCAGCGATTATGGTGTAAACTTTTGGTGTAACAGTTTTAGGAAAATAATATTTTATGTGTTTCAACAAATCTTCAATTTCTAAAGTTTGCTTACCAAAATTCGTATATTTTTTTTCAACTGCTTTATATAATTCTTTCCATTGTGGATTTTGCATTTTGTCTAACCAAACTTTATCTGGGGTTTCTTTTGGAAAAAAAAAGGGATATTGTGCTTTCAACTTGGACAACTCATTTGGAGGTGTTTCAAAAAATGCTTTATCAAAACGATACACTTTAAGTTTCAATGGAATTTTCTCAACTGCCTTTTCAACTTTTGATTTTTTATCACATGAAATGAAAACGAAAATAACTAAAAAACAAACGAAATATTTTTTCATTAAAAGCAAAATTTATCAAGTTCGAAAAAACGCTATATCTTATGATTTTTTTACTTTTGCAAATATACATTGCAGTTTCTAAAAAAATTCATAAAACATGGCGAAAAAAAGCAAAATTAAAGTAGCAGAAACCAATAACTACATTGTTACATGGTTGAAAGAATATGCGGTGAAAGCAAAAATAAATGGTTTTGTAATAGGAATTTCTGGCGGAATAGACTCGGCGGTTACCTCAACATTGTGTGCGCAAACAGGATTAACAACTTTATGTGTTGAAATGCCAATTCATCAAGAGGTTAATCAAATGGATAGAGGAAAAGAACATATTGAGCAATTAAAAAAGCGATTTCCTAATGTTAAAAGTACTACTATTGATTTGACTTCAGTTTTTGAAACGTTTAAAAAGGAAGTGTCGGCATCAGAAAATGAATCAAACCATGATATATCGTTGGCCAATACACGAGCGAGATTACGAATGACAACGGTGTATTATTTTGCGGGAATTCATCGTTTATTAGTTGCTGGAACTGGGAATAAGGTAGAAGATTTTGGCGTCGGGTTTTATACAAAATATGGTGATGGCGGTGTTGATTTGAGTCCAATAGCCGATTTGATGAAAAGTGATGTGTATCAATTAAGCGACTATTTGGAAATTCCAAAATCAATACAAAATGCAGCGCCAACTGATGGATTATTTGGCGATTCAAGAACAGATGAAGAGCAGCTTGGAGCCAGTTATGACGAGTTGGAATGGGCAATGAGGGAAGTAGAAAAGAATAAAACAGCAGATAATTTTATCGGAAGAGAAAAAAAAGTTTTTGAAATTTATATTAATTTGAATACTATCAATCAACATAAAATGAAACCAGTTCCAGTATGTATCATCCCAGAGTACTACAAAAATTGTTAATAATTTTAACGTTTTTTTTAAAATAATTAGTTAACTTTACACGAAATTTCTATTAATTTTTATCAAATACCACGATTATGATAAATGTATGTATTGCTGATAACTTTCCGGTTGTACACTTTGGAATGAAAGCTTATTTTAAGGATCACCCTGAAATAAACATCACTTCTAACGTAGGTAATTTTTTTATGGTTCCCGATGCATTAAGAAACAAAGAAATTGACGTCTTAATCATTGATTTAGAGCTTGAAGGATTAAAAAGTATTTATGAAATCAAGTCAATCATTAAAAATTTCCCAAAAACTAAAGTTATTATTTTTAGTAGCTTGTCAGAACACATCTATGCACCAAATGCTATAAAAGCTGGGTGCGCAGGTTATGTTCATAAGACATCAAAACTTGAAAGTTTAGGTATTTCTATTGTCAAGGTAAGCCAAGGACAGATTATCCTAAATGAAGAAATCAAGAAAAATTTAGTGTTAATTGCTAAACAAAACAAGTCAGAACGTTTGTACCGCAAACTTTCTAATCGAGAAATCGAAGTGCTTCGTTTTTTGAGCGATGGCAAGAAAAACAACGAAATTGCTAAAATTTTGACGCTTAACGAAAAAACTATTAGTACTTACAAACTTCGTCTTTTGACGAAACTCAACGTAACGAATTTAGTTGACCTTGTTAACAAAGCCAAAACGTTAGAAATCGTTTAAAAATAAAACCCCGCAAAAGCGGGGTTTTTTTATAAATAAGTTGATCGTATTCGTCCTATTTTATTAGTGAGATTAACCTTTAGCTTGTTGTAATCATTTATTGTTGTCTTTAGTTCTTCCAAATCATTTTCTTCTTCATTTTTGTAATTACTTATCAAATCTGTAATTAATTTATTGATTAGATATTCTCGTAAAGAAACAATAGTTTCAGAAACATATTGACTTACATTTTGATTTTTAGATTTTACATAAATTTGCTTGGTTTCCCAGTTATGTAACAATTCTTTTTCTTCAAGCATTACTATATCAGTAATCACTTTTGATTGTTCAGAAGATAAATTCATTAAATAATGCTCAATATTAAATTGTTCGGTTTGATTGTAGTAGGCAATTAAATCATTATAAATTTCTTTAAACAAAGGATTTGCCAATTCTACTTCGTCTTCCTGCAAACTCATATAAATACGTTGATAGACTTTAACAGTGCTGGTTTCTTTTTCTTCAATCATTTCGCCTTCTTCATTACCTTTCAAAATAAAATCATCAAAATCAGCTTCTAGAGAACCATAAAGCAAAAGCATTTCAATAATTTTACGTTCAAGTTCATAAATAATATTGACTTTATCCTGCGCTGTGTGATTTTCGTTTTTTACAATTTCTAAAGCTTTATACTCTTGTTTGCCTTTTTTTGCAGCTTCGGAAATGTCTTTCTGAACAAGCTGTGCCAAAGTATTCAACAAAACCTGCTCTGAAATATCCATAATTCGCGAACATTCCTGAATATAGATTTCTCGTTTAATTCTGTCTGGAATTTTAGAAATACTAACCACCATATCCCTAATCAAATCGGCTTTTTTGACGGGGTCATTATTGGCTTCATTCATCAAAAGTGACGCTTTAAACTGAATAAAATCTTTAGAATTGTTTTCTAAATAATGAACCAAATCTTCAAAAGAATTCTTTCTAGAAAAACTATCGGGATCATCACCATCAGGGAATGTGCATACTTTTACATTCATTCCTTCTTCGAGAATCAAATCGATTCCCCGAATGGAGGCACGTAATCCGGCAGCATCACCATCAAAAAGTACCGTAATATTTTTGGTTAGACGATTGATTAACCTTATTTGATCAGAGGTTAAAGCAGTTCCCGAAGATGCTACGACATTTTCAATTCCAGCCTGATGCATCTGAATCACATCGGTGTAACCTTCAACTAAATAGCAATTGTTTTGTTTTGCTATGGCTTGCTTGGCATGGAAAATTCCGTAGAGAACTTTACTTTTATGGTAAATTTCGCTTTCGGGTGAGTTTAGATATTTGGCTGCTTTTTTATCATTGGTTAAAATCCTTCCACCAAAACCTAAATTTCTGCCCGATAAACTTTGAATAGGAAACATTACTCTTCCTTTGAAACGGTCAAAATGCTTGCCATCTTCTCTAACAATGGTCAATCCTACTTTTTCAAGATAATCCAATTGATATCCTTTCGCCAAGGCTTCTTTCGTAAAGGCGTCCCAAGATTCGGGCGAATATCCTAATCCAAATTTAGTTACAGTTTCACTGTTAAAACCTCTTTCTTTGAAATAAGTCAAACCTAATGCTTTCCCTTCTTCGCTGTTAAAAAGTGTTGCTTGAAAATAGGTTTTGGCAAATTCAGAGACCAAAAACATACTTTCCTTTTCGTTAGCTTCAAATTTGTCTTCTTGAGAAACTTCGTTTTCTTCAATTTCGATATTGTATTTTTTTGCCAAAAATCGAATAGCTTCTGGGTAGGTGAAATGTTCGTGTTCCATAAGGAAAGTCACAACGCTTCCTCCTTTTCCTGAACTAAAATCTTTCCAAATTTGTTTTACTGGAGATACCATAAAAGACGGCGATCGCTCTTCCGAAAACGGACTCAATCCTTTGTAATTGCTGCCTGCACGTTTAAGCTGAACGAAATCGCCAATGACTTCTTCAACCCGAGCGGTTTCAAAAACTTTGTCTATGGTTTCGCGAGTTATCAAAATTAGATTTTTAGGTTTTTAGGTTTTTTGAAATCCGAAAAATTGAATGCGGGTAAATTTACACATTCAGAATTTAAAATTTAAAATTTAAAATAAAAAAAGATGCTCCATTACTGAAACATCTTCTCGAAGTATAAACTAACCTAAAAAAAATCTAATTCAAGTCAAAACGAATACCTAGAGATATGTTGTTTTGTTTAGTGGCATTGTCTTTAAACAACGGATTTAAATCATATTTCAGATACAAACTCGTTTCGCCATAACCAAGATACGTGCTCACACCATAAATGAAATCATTGGTGTTAAAACCACCTTTTTCTTTAACTGTGACATCATGACCATCAGCTTCGTACTCTAAAATCTGTTTTGATTTTACTCTAAATCCAGCGTAACCACCAATTCCGAATCGAACGCTTTGATAGGTTCTGAATATTGTTTTCCCTTCGGCATTCTTTTTAGCTTTTGTAAAATCAAATTCTAAATGAACTGGTGCCGTTAGGTAAACGTTTCTGAAACGCGAATCATTAAGATTAACTGAGCTAGTTTCAAGATCGGTTTGGTTTCCATTTGCTACAAACAATCGGTTGTCAGTTGGACGAAGATTATTATACATTACCGAAAATCCATATTTTAAATGCAACAAATTATCATTTTTGAAAAGCCTCGTGTTCGAAGTAAATCCCCATTCGTAGAAATGTGAACCCCAATATCTATAATCAGAATTAGCAACACTTTTGTTAGTTACCAAATTATTTACACCTGCTGCAAATACAAATTGTGAAGTTGTTCTTCTTTCTCCAGACTTTTTTCTGTCATTATATTTTCTTCTAATTCCTTTGATATCAATATAAGTACTGTCTACAACTTTAGATGTTATTTTATATTTCTTACCAATTTGTACAATGCTATCCCTTTCATTAGGATTGCTTTCAGAACTTAAAATCTTTCCGTTTACTTTTTGCTGCACTAATTCTTTTAGTTCTTCATGAGAAACAGCTACTTTGTTTTCAATTATAATTGCGCGTGCTTCGGCTAATTTTTTCTTTTTAACATCCGCTTCTACTTTGGTAATAGCTCCGTTTTCGAATTGTTTATTAACTTCTTCAAGCTCAATTTTCAATGCTTCTTTTTCGTCTTTTGTGATTTTTTCAATCTTATCGGCAATTTGTCTTGCTTTTGATTCGAAGGTTTCCTGCGCAACAACTTTCCCAACAAATAGGCATGCCGTTAGTGCTAAATAAATTGTAAAATTTTTCATGGTGTTTGATTTAAATGTGATTAATGATTGTTTTATTATTCGTTATTTCTATTGGCCAAAGCCACTTTAAGTTCCTTGTAGTTTTTTGTTAATCTATTGATTGCTTTTTCCCGAAAAGTCATTTCAACTTCACCATCAGCATGAGATAATAAAGTGTTTGCATCAACATTAATTTTATCAGATTTTGCTGTAGTTTGTGTTTTACCAATATTTTCAGCCGAAGCCAATAGTGCATCAACATTAATATATGTTGTTTTTTTCTGAACTTCTTTTGGCGTTGTTGAAATAACTCTTGGCAACTCTTTTAAAGCCACATCGGAACTGTTTTGATATTCAATTTCTTTTTCATGATTGATTACTTGATTTTGATTACTTGATTTTTGATTGCTGATTGAAACTCGTTGATTAGTGGTTGTCGGTTGTCGGTTGTTAGTCGTTAGTTGATTTGAAACGACTGCCTGATTTTCTTCATATTTTGGAGTTTGGAATTTGGAATTTGGAACTTTTACCATAGAGTCCTTCTTAACTTCAGTTTCAACAACATTATTTTCAGGTTGAATTACTGTATTTTTTTGAGAGAAGAAAAATATACCAGCAGTTAGCAAAACCGTGATGCTTGCAGCAATATACAACCAACCAAAAGGTCGTCTTGTTTTTTTTTCTTCAGCAACCGAAAGCATTGCGTCTAATCTGTCCCAAGCCTGACCTGAAGGTTGAATTTCTCTCGAATTCAACTTTTCTTTTATTTGATTTTCTAATTTATTTGGTTCCATTTTAATTCGTCTTTAATATTATTTTTAAAGGTCTTATTGAATTCGCTTTGGAAATAATCTTTTATCGATTACTTTTATTAACGCTCATTTCGTAATTTTTTAGTTTGATAATGTTGTCTTGCAACATTTTTCGTGCGTGTGACAACTGCGATTTCGATGTGCCTTCATTAATTCCGAGCATTGTTGCAATTTCTTGATGCTTAAATCCTTCGATGCAATACAAATTGAAAACCATTTTGTAACCATCGGGTAAATTATCAATTAGAAACTGAATATCTTCTACCGAAAATTTGCTTTCAATATTGTTATGACTTTCTTCAAAATAAGTTTCGTCTTCAATGAACTTTACTTTTTTCTGAACTCTGATAAAAGAAATGCATTCGTTAATCATGATTCTTCTTATCCAACCTTCAAAACTTCCTTTATGCTCAAAATGTTGAAGATTGGTAAACGCTTTCATAAAAGCCGTAATCATAATATCTTCTGCCTGCTGCAAATCTTTAATATATTGGTGGCAAACACCCAGCATTTTTGAAGAAAATTTAGAATATAATTTATGTTGTGCTTGGCGATTATTTTCGACAGCCAATTCGATTAATTCTTTTTCTTCCTGATATAAATTGATTACTTTCAAAACTATTGGTTAGTGTTCTATTAGCATAGACGAGAGTGGTTGGGAAATAGTTGCATGAGGTAATGTGAAAATTTGGAAATTATGAAAGAATCCAATAAAATCAAAGCTTCAAAGAGGAAAATTATTTTAAATAAATTATTTTTTTCTTTCGATAACGTAATTTACCATCTCTGAAAGTGCCACTCGATATTCCGACGGGGGAAATTCATGCAGTAATTGAAGTGCTTCCTGCTGAAAGAGAGCCATTTTTTGTTCAGCATAAAGTAAACCGTTTTTATCTTTTACAAATTGGATGACTTCTTTGACACGTTTTTTATCCTTATTATAGTTTTTGATGGAGTTGATACACCAGCTTTTTTCTTTGGTAGAACAATTATTCAAAGCATGAATTAACGGAAGTGTCATTTTTTGTTCTTTGATGTCAATACCAGTAGGTTTGCCAATTGCATCATCAGTATAATCAAATAAATCATCTTTTATTTGAAACGCCATGCCGATAAGTTCTCCAAATTTTCGCATGGCTTCTACCTGAATTTCATTATCAGTAACCGATTTAGCACCAAGCGCACAACATGAAGCAATCAAAGTTGCTGTTTTTTTTCGGATGATTTCATAATAAACATCTTCAATAATATCTAACCGGCGTGCTTTTTCTATCTGAAGCAATTCGCCTTCGCTCATTTCGCGTACGGCAACCGATATTATTCGCAATAAATCAAAATCGCCATTATCAATAGAAAGTAGCAATCCTTTAGACAGCAGATAATCGCCTACGAGAACGGCAATTTTATTCTTCCACAAGGCATTGATAGAAAAAAATCCACGACGCCTATTACTGTCATCTACCACATCATCGTGTACTAAAGTAGCCGTATGAATAAGCTCTATAACACTAGCGCCACGATAGGTTCTTTCATTGACTTCATGCTTTTCGGAAAGCATTTTGGCAACCAGGAAAACGAACATTGGCCGCATTTGTTTTCCTTTTCGGTTTACAATATAATAGGTAATTCGATTCAGTAACGCAACCTTTGAAGTCATTGATTCATAAAACTTTTTTTCGAAAAGTTCCATTTCTTGCAATATGGGTTTTTTTATTTGCGAAGTGATATTCATCGATTTCAAAGATACAATAAAGCCATGGTTTGAAAAAAATATTTATATTTGATTAAACCTTTTTAAAAGACTATATTCTTAATTAAAAATCTTTAAATCTTTTTACATTATGAAAACAAATTCTTTATTTAAAACGATAGCATTAATAGCTATTATTTCTTTGGCTAGTTGTTCAAAAGACAGCAGCTCCTCGACCGCAGATTCAAAATTGACTAGCGCAGATGCAATAGCCAATAGTAAAATGGATCAAGCCTCTAATGACGTTTCTGATGTTGTAGAAGAACAAGAAGGAAAAACGTATCTGGATGCCTCTGCTGGAAAAACTGTAGACACAGCAAATTCTTTAGTGACCAGTTGTGCTCACATTACTAGAGTCCCTGATTTTGGAACAGCACCAACAGTGGGCCTAACAGTAACCAAAACTATTGATTTTAGTTTTAATAATCCTAGTGGATGCACATTGGCTAACGGTTCAACTTTAAAAGGAAAAATTATAATTTCTTTTGTTTATGATCCAAATGCTACTTCGCATACCATAAATTACAGTTTTGATAATTTTTATCATAACGGAAATCACATAGAAGGAAACAGATCGATAACAAGAAGTATTGGTACTAGTTCATTACTTACTGCACCTCACCCAATTCATGCAATGACTGTGGATATGACCGTAACTTTCGAAAACGGAGGGGTTTATCATAGAGTTGGAACTAGAACTAGAGAATGTGTGGCAAATTTTGGTAACAACAACGTAAATGACAATGTTTATAAACTATACCAATCTATTACCACTACAAGACCAAATGGTGCGCAGCATGTATATAGTGTTGTAGTAGCTACTCCATTAACAATTGACATGGCTTGTCAATACAGAGTTATAAGCGGAATTCTTACCGTTACAGGTCCTTTACATAGTGCTGTTATAGATTATGGTTCAGGAACATGTGATAATAACGCAACTATCGCAATAGATGGTGGAACACCGACAGCTTTTACATTTGGGAATTAAAAATTGTTTTTTATAAAAGGAAAAAGTCCCGAATCTAAAATTAGATTCGGGACTTTTTATGACTTATTAGCTAATTGTCCACAAGCCGCATCAATATCTTTTCCTCTGCTTCGGCGTACTTTAGCCACAATGTCATTGCGCTCCAAAGCTTTGATGTAATTATTGATTGCTTCATCTGAAGCTTGTTGAAATTCGCCGTCATCAATCGGATTGTATTCAATCAAATTGACTTTACACGGAACGTATTTGCAGAATTTTACCAAAGCATCAATCGAAGCTTTATCATCGTTAATACCTTTCCAAACCACATATTCATAGGTGACTTTGCTTTTGGTTTTTTGGTACCAATACTGTAAAGCTTCTTTCAATTCGGGCAACTGAAAGTTTTTTGTAAATGGCATGATATGGTTTCTGGTTTCTTCAATAGCTGAATGCAATGAAACAGCAAGCTTAAATTTTACATCATCGTCTGCCATCTTTTTTATCATCTTTGAAACTCCCGAAGTGGAAACCGTGATTCTTTTTGGCGACATTCCCAAACCTTCTTCTGAAGTAATCATAGCAATCGCTTTCATCACATTATTGTAATTCATCAATGGTTCGCCCATGCCCATAAAAACAATATTAGAAAGTGGTCGGTTATAATACAAACGGCTTTCTTTGTCTATGGCAACTACTTGATCATAGATTTCGCCTGGCTCCAGATTTCGCATTCTTTTTAATCGTGCCGTAGCGCAAAAATTACAATCCAAACTGCAGCCTACTTGGCTCGAAACACAAGCTGTAGTTCGGGTTTGTGTGGGAATCAAAACACTTTCTACAATTAATCCATCGTGCAAACGAACGGCATTTTTGACCGTGCCATCTTCACTGCGTTGCATCGTATCGACTTTGATATGATTAATTACAAAGTTGTTTTCGAGCATCGTTCTAGTTTCCTTTGAAACATTGGTCATGTCCTCAAAATTGTGTGACGCTTTGCTCCACAACCATTCATATACCTGATTGCCCCGAAAAGCCTTATCGCCATTGGATGTAAAAAAATCGCGCAATTGTTCTTTGGTTAAACTTCGGATGTCTTTTTTCTCAATTTCCATGTGGTAAATTTAGACTATTTTGATACGTTGGTAATTTGTATTTTTGTAAAAAAAAATACCATGCATTTCCTTTCTGACGAATTAGATACTTATGTTACGCTACATTCTCAAGACGAACCTGAATTGTTGGCGCAACTTAATAAAGAAACTTATCAAAAAATATTGCAGCCACGCATGTTGAGCGGTCATTTTCAAGGCAGAGTTTTGAGCATGCTTTCAAAAATTATTCATCCCTCATCCATTCTGGAAATAGGAACCTATACCGGTTACGCCACACTTTGTCTTGCTGAAGGGTTAACCGAAAATGGATCTATTGACACTATTGACATTGAGGAAGAATTAGTTGATTTTCAAAGAAAATATTTTGACAAAAGTACTTGGGCAAATCAAATTATACAGCATCTTGGTGATGCTTTGACTATAATTCCAACGTTGAACAAAAAATATGATTTAGTTTTTATTGATGCCGATAAGGAAAATTATATTAATTATTTTCATTTGATTATTCCCTTGATGAACAAAGGCGGCATAATTCTTTCTGACAATGTTTTGTGGAGTGGAAAAGTTCTTGAGGAACTAAAAGCCAACGATACCGCAACGAAAGTTCTACTAGAGTACAATCAGTTATTAAAAGACGATGTACGAGTAGAAACAGTTTTACTTCCTATTCGTGATGGGTTGACTGTTTCGAGAGTTAAATAAAAGTTGCGTCTTTCAACTGCGCTCAATGTGACAATATATATTTTGAGTACAATTTATAACAAACAATCCCAAAAAAAGCACCAAAAGCATACCCTGTCAAAACATCTGCAGGAAAATGTAATCCTAAATAAATTCTGCTGTAAGCGAAAATTAATGGAAACAAAAACAATAGATAAGCATGTGAATAATATTTCTTTAAAATCATAAAACTGAAAAACGCAGTTGCCATTGAATTTGTGGCATGACCAGAGAAAAAACTAAATGAGGAACTTGTTTTAACAATTCTAATAATTCCTTTTAATTCAGCATCGTTACAAGGTCGTAAACGTTCAAAACCGAGTTTAAAAAAATTGGCTGTTTGATCGCACACCAATAATAGAATGGCAGTAAAAAGAAGGTAATATCCAAAGTTTTTCCAACCTAATTTTCTTTGTAAGATAAAAAAAATCAGTAAAAAAAAGGGTGTCCAATAAAGCTGATTTGTAATGTTTAACCACAATCCGTCCCATTTTTCAGAACCTAATCCATTTAGAAAGACAAAAATATTTTTATCACACTGGATTATTTTTTCCAACATTATGGTTGCCTTTTAATAGGTCCTGTCAATTCTTCAAGCTCATCTTTTAGTTTCGTAGCTTCGGGTAAAACTGTGGTGTCTATATTTGACTTTACTTTCTCAACTTCATCACTAAATGAAGATGTTAACTCTTTTAAAGAAGTTTCAATTCCATTTGCCTCTACACCTTTTTGGATTTCGCTTTTTATATCGTTGGTTGCATTTTTTAATTGCGCCATCGCTTTTCCCATAGTTCGGGCTATATCAGGAATTTTTTCTGAACCAAAAAGCATCAATGCTATGAAAATAATAAAAATTAATTCGCCGCCGCCAATTCCAAACATAAAATTTATTTTTTATAAGTAACACAAAGTTACTTAATTTGCTTTCATTTTTTTAATAAATCCAAATATTTAATAGCTAAATCAGAGAATATAAAACGAGCCATAATTTTGTTTTTTGCATTCAAAGCACTAGCCAATTTTGAATCTTCAACCGAGTAATACCAAAATCCTCGAATATATTCTTTTGGAATTTTTAAATTATCACTGAAATAGCTTTCCTGAAACATATATTCAATTTTTTGTAGTAATTTTTCTTTTTTCTCAATTGTTAATTCTTTCTTTAACATTGCTGTTCGTCCAGAAATAGCATTTAAAAGAGGATCTAGTCCAACAGAGCCGCCGGCCATTAGTCCAATGTTAGCTGTAGGATAAGCAGCTGTTGCGGTTCTAAACTTTCTTTCTGCCAGTGTATAAACTTTTGCAGGTCGTTGTAATATACCCAACGAAACTGCATTGATATTGGGATATTTTTTAATTGCTACTTCCTCCAACGAAATTACTTTTGCTTCTACGTTAATTATATATAATGTCTTGGCAATAGCACTTTCATCAATAACTGCTTTTTTGGTAATTACCTGCAAACCCGTAAACTGTAAAGTATCGCCTACTTTTACAAACATTGAAAAGTTTCCACTGCCGTCTGTAGTTGTACTAAAATCCGAACGAAGATTGGTCACAAATACCGAATTCAGCTCTTTAATTTGGGAAATAACTTTTCCTTTTAAAAACGATAAAGTCTGACTTTGAGCAATAGCTGAAGCAAAAAATAAAAACAAGATTACACTTTTTAATAACTTCATTATTCTAAATTTACGCTGTAAAAATAGCTGTAGAAATTGTTAAAACTTAATAATCTAATGTTAAACTTATAAGAATGAAAAAAATGATCATCGCCAGTACTTCAACATTTCCTGGTGGCAACTATTTAGAGTATTTAATGCCTGTTTTAGAAAATCATTTTCAGGATTATGAAGAAATACTTTTTATACCGTTTGCGCGTCCTGGAGGAATTTCACATGATGATTATACTGCAGTTGTTCAATTGGCTTTCGCCAAAATAAATAAAAAAATAAAAGGATTGCACGAATTTGAAAATCCCTTGGAGGCTATTATAAATGCAAAAGGAATTTTCACAGGTGGCGGCAATACTTTTTTACTGGTAACACAATTATATCAAAATAAAATAATGGAAACTTTAGCAAAAGTGGTTGAAAATGGCACACCATATCTAGGTTCAAGCGCTGGAAGCAACATTACCGGAATGACCATGCAAACTACAAATGATATGCCAATTGTATATCCGCCATGTTTTAAAACGTTGGGTTTGATTCGGTTTAATTTAAACCCGCATTATCTTGATGCCGATTTGCAAAGTAAACACATGGGCGAAACTAGAGAAACCCGCATTAAAGAATTTCATGCGTTCAATGAAACACCTGTTTTAGGATTACGAGAAGGAAGCTGGCTCGAAGTAACTGGCGAAAATATACTTTTAAAAGGAGATTTAACCGCTCGTTTGTTTTTGCAAAATAAGCTCCCGCAAGAACTTGAGGTTGGCAGTGATTTGTCATGGATTGGGGTTTAAATTTTGTTAACGACTGTAGCGAAAATCTTTTAATGAATATGACGGCATTAAAGGAATAAAAAAATGTTTAGAAAAGTGCTTCTCAAAGAGCAAACGTTAAAAATAAAAAAGTCCTAAACTAAATGTTCAGGACTTAAGAGCGGAAGACGAGGCTCGAACTCGCGACAACCAGCTTGGAAGGCTGGAGCTCTACCAACTGAGCTACTTCCGCAATATTGAGGTGCAAATATATAGAATAACATTCTTTCGATGCAAGTTTTTTTAAAAAAATATACCAATTATTAAACCTAAACATTTGTTGAGGTAACTTATTTAAAGTGATGAAGTTATGTTTTTATTATCTCAAATTTAAAATAAAATTTGCTAGAATAGAGATAAAAGAAATTTTATAGAAAATGAAAGTACAAAATTATCGACGAAGATTTAAAAATAAGAATGTTGAGAAACACTTGCTGCTATTTTCAAATTAGCCGTTTAATCTAGAAAGTATCTCCTGATTTTTGGAAGGATGAAAAATGAACAAACACGATTTATCCTTAATGACATTTATGATTTTTTCATTCATGTCCAGCGGAATCGCAGGACAGCCTTGACTTCGTCCTAATCTTTTATTTTGTTTAATAAAAGTTTCAGATACATAATCTGCACCATGAATTACAACTGCTCTCTCTCTTGCATTATCATTCAGTCCTTTTTCTAGACCGTCCAATTTTAATGATAATCCATGTTTACCATTGTAAATCTCGCCCGTTGCATAAAACCCAATACTACTTTTGAAAGATTCTGCTTGGTTTGAAAACTCATTTGCATATTCTTCGCCTGTATTTCTTCCGTGTGCAACCAAGGTTTGAAACAAAACAACATTTTTTTCTAAATCAATTACCCAAAGACGTTTTGTATTGGATGACAAACTAAAATCAACCAAGGTTAAAATGTTTTTGTTAACAAGTCCTCTTTGTTTGAGCAAATAAAAGCCGTTTAAAGCCGTGTTGAAACAATCAAAACTAGGCAATTCAAAAGAGTTTAATTCTAATTGATTGTAAACAGAAACATTTTTAGAAACAGTAGCAACTTCAGTTGAAGTATTAATTTTTGTAGCATTTGATTTGTCCGGAAGATTAGTAAACGACATCAACAGAACAACAAAAAACAAAGGAAAAAGTTTATAATTCATAGATGTATGTAGATTTAAAGTTTAGATTTGGTTTCACAAACATAGAATAAAATTTAAAAAATAAAAATATTTA
>NZ_JANXUG010000110.1 GCF_025352015.1 Flavobacterium sp. | reverse complement strand
GAACCCAAAGATACTTTGGCAAGCATTATCACAAGAGATTTTGGTAATTTTGAGAATTTTAAAACTCAATTTTCTGATACTGCTGAAAAACAATTTGGCTCCGGATGGGCATGGTTAATAGCAGATAAAACAGGAAAACTTATAGTTACAGGGACTCCAAATCAAGATAATCCTTTGATGCCAAAACAACTTGTTGCAGGAACACCACTTTTAAATCTTGACGTTTGGGAACACGCTTATTATTTAGATTACCAATACAAACGCAAAAGATATATTGAAAACTACTTCAAAATTATCAATTGGAAAAAAGTTTCCGAACGATATCAAGAAGCGATTGCGAAGAAATAAAAAATTCCTTATCCTATTTGATAAGGAATTTTAGTTTTTAAGTACTACCAAATAACCACTCTGTCATTTTCTGGAAGGAACATTTTGTTTCCTGGTTTTACGTTAAATGCTTTGTAAAATTCAGGAATATTCATCAATGGACCATTAATTCTGAATTGTGCTGGCGCGTGTACATCAGACATAATTTGCCTTGCTAATGATTCATCTTTTGCATGAACCATCCAAGCATAACCATACGCCAAGAAGTATCTTTGATCAGGCGTAAAATTGCTTATTTTTTCTTGTTTTTTGTATTGCTTTGTTTTTTTAAACGCTTCGTAACCCATGATGACACCACCTAAATCGGCAATGTTTTCGCCTTGAGTAGCTTCTCCGTTTATAAACTTTCCTTTAAGCGGTTCAAACTTGCTAAATTGGGCTACAATGGCTTTTGTTTTTTGGGTAAATTTTGCTTTATCTTCCGCAGTCCACCAATCTTTCAAATTTCCTTTGTCATCGTATTGACTTCCTTGATCATCAAAACCATGTGTGATTTCGTGTCCAAAAGTAGAACCTCCAATAATTCCATACAAAATGGCATCATCGGGCATTCTTCCCTCAAAACCTGGCACTAAAATATTACAAGCAGGAACACAAATTTCATTGTTACTAGGATTATAATACGCGTTGTAAGTTTGTGGAAACATTCCCCATTCTGTTCTATCAACAGGATTTCCGAATTTTTTAATCATATAATTATAAGACCATTTATTGGCAGCCATCACATTGGCACAATACTCATTTCTAGAGATAGAAACGCTACTCAAATCTTTCCATTTGTTGGGATAACCAACTTTCATGACGATTTTACTCAATTTAAAAAGTGCTTTTTTCTTGGTTTCTTCGCTCATCCAATCCAATTTTTTGATATGCTCTGCATAAACCTCGCGAATGTTATTCCCAATTTCTAGTAACTTTTCTTTTGATTCTTTTGGCAAATAATCTGCCACATACACTTGACCTATTAATTCCCCCAGTGAACCATCTGTTTGTTCCACAATTCTTTTCCATCTTGGTTTTTGCTTTTTCACACCATTCAATACAGTAGAATAGAAGTAGAAATTTTGTTTTTCGATGGTATTATTCAAATAAGAAGCATAAGTATTTACAACATTCCATTTTAAATAGGCTTTCCAATCTTCGATAGAATAGGTTGTCACAATTTTATCCAATCCTTTGTAAAATTCTGGTTGTCCCACAATAATAGTATCCGCCTTTGTAATTCCTAATTGTGGTAAAATAGTTTCCCAGGCTAATGACGGCGTTGATGCTTTGAATTGCACCAAAGTCATTTTGTTATAATTCTTAATTGGGTCGCGAAGTGCTTCAAGTTTTCTGCTGTTTTTAGCCAAATCGGTTTCCAATTTGATAATCGTTTCTGACTCATTTTTAGCTTTATCAGCAGCATCACCTGCTAATTGCATTATTGCCTGTATGTGTTTTACATATTCGGTTCTGATTTTTACTGTTTCGGCATCTGTATTAAAATAATAATCACGTTGACCCAAACCCAAACCACCCTGACTAAAAAACAACGCATTTTTAGAACTTATTTTATCGTCCTGACCAACTCCAAAAGAAAATGCTGGTCCGGCACCAATAGTATGTAAGTAACCAATAGTGGTCATCAAAGTATGAATATCTTTGACAGCCTCAATTTTTGCGAATTGAAATGCCAATGGCTTTAAACCTACTTTTTCAATGGCTAAAGTATCCATTCCCGAAGCATAAAAGTCGCCGATTTTTTGTTCGTTACTACCTTTTTTTGCCTCTTTGTTTTTAGCCGATTTTTCACAAATATTTTTAATTTGGGCGTTAATTGTATCTCCAATAGTTCTAAAAATACCGTTACTACTTTCGCTGCTAGGAATAGGATTCATTTTAAACCAAGTTCCATTGGCATAAGTAAAAAAATCATCACCTGGAACAACGGTTGTATCTCTGTTTGTGACTAATGGATCTGTATAATGAATTTCTTTTTTGTTGCAGCTAATTGCTAGTAATACTGACAACAAACTGATAATAAGTTTGGTTTTTAATTGCATGTGTTATTGTTTTGATTTGATTAGTCTAAAAATAAAAATGTTACCAAATGTATCGTATTTATATAATTTTTACGCTATAAAACAAAAAAAGTGCCTGAATAATCAAGCACTTTATAAAAATTTAATTTTACTATTTTTTTTCTTCTGTTGCTTTTTTAGCAGCGCAACACGCTTTCTTTTCGCCTGACGCACACATTTTTTTCTCGCTAGTCGAACACGTTTTCTCTGTTTTTGCTTTTTCTTTTTTCTTTTCTTGCGCATTTACATTCATCGAAAACATAAAGGCAAAAACCGCCATTACTGAAATTACTTTTTTCATTTGTATAAAATTTTATTAATTACTATTTAAATCATATCAAAAGTAGAAAAATTAATTGATTGCAAACACAGTTTAACATTCTATTTAAGTTAAAATTAATTTCAACATTTTTATACTAAATTTAGTATAACTACGTTTTAAATTGTAGAAATTTGCGTAAAACGATATTAATTATGGATACAATAAAAATTCTTTGGGTTGATGATGAAATTGATTTATTAAAACCACACATCTTATTTCTTGAAAAGAAAAATTATAAAGTAACTACTTTCAACAATGGTCGAGATGCTGTAGATGCTTTTGAAGATGGAGATTTTGACATTGTTTTTCTTGATGAAAATATGCCTGGAATGAGTGGTTTAGAAACGCTTTCTGAAATGAAAGAAAAAAAATCATCCACACCCATGATTATGATTACCAAAAGTGAGGAAGAATACATCATGGAGGAAGCTATTGGCTCCAAGATAGCCGACTATTTGATTAAACCTGTGAATCCGAATCAAATACTATTGAGTTTAAAGAAAAACCTTGATCATTCCCGATTAATTTCAGAAAAAACAACATTGGATTACCAAAAAGAATTCCGAAAGATTGCTATGGAAATGGCCATGGTTAACAGTTATGAAGATTGGATTGAACTCTATAAAAAACTCATCTTTTGGGAATTAGAACTTGAGAACATCAACGATCAAAGCATGTTTGAAATTCTCGAAAGCCAAAAGGTAGAAGCCAATGCGCAGTTTGGGAAATTTATTGAACGCAATTACGAAGATTGGTTCAGTCCAAAGGCGGATAAACCCATTCAATCCCATACTTTGTTCAGAGAATTGGTCGTTCCCGAATTGGTAAAAAAAGACAAACCCGTACTTTTTGTTGTAATCGATAATCTTCGTTATGACCAATGGAAAGCCATCGAAAGCGTCGTAAGCAATTATTTTAAATTAGAAAAAGAAGTCCCATATTATGCAAGTTTGCCAACCGCAACGCAGTATGCTCGTAACTCCATATTTTCGGGTTTGACACCACTCGAAATGGAGAAACAATTCCCTCAATATTGGAAAAATGATGTGGAGGACGGTGGAAAAAATTTATATGAAGCCGAATTTTTAACGGCACATTTAAAACGATTAGGTCTTAATATCAAACAGGAATATTTTAAAATTACCAATTTAGCCAATGGAAAAAAACTCGCCGAAAACTTCAAAGGTTTAAAGGATAACAATCTTGTTACGGTTGTATACAACTTTGTGGATATGCTGTCTCACGCGAAAACCGAGATGGATGTTGTAAAAGAATTGGCTTCAGATGATAAAGCCTATCGCTCCTTAACATTGAGCTGGTTTAAGAATTCACCCCTTTTAGAAATCATTCAACAAGCACAAAAGTTAGGTTTTAAATTAATTATCACTACCGATCATGGAACTATCAATGTTAAACATCCTTCCAAAGTGATTGGCGATAAAAACACGAGTTTAAATCTTCGATACAAAACTGGAAGAAGTTTGACGTATGAAGATAAGGAAGTTTTTGCAGTTCGAGATCCAAAAAAAATTGGATTACCAACCATCAATATGAGTAGTTCTTATATTTTTGCAAAGAATGATTTTTTCTTGGCGTATGTCAATAATTACAATCATTATGTGAGTTATTATAAAAACACTTATCAACACGGTGGCATTTCATTGGAAGAAATGATAGTTCCCTTTTTAGTTTTTAATCCAAAGTAGAAAAGTACAAAGTTTTCAGTAATCAGTTAGAAACGAAATCCTGAACACAAAATTCTGAACATTAATTCAAATGGAAATCCTATTTTCAATAGACGAAATTCAAGAAGTTGCCCAAAAAATCATTGCCGAAAAACCTAATAAAGTGATTCTTTTTTATGGCGTTATGGGTGTTGGTAAAACAACTTTAATAAAAGCACTGTCACAACAACTTGGCGTGCATGATGCTACGAGTAGTCCAACATTTTCTATTGTAAACGAATATCAAGCCAAAAATAATCAGAAGGTATACCATTTTGATGTGTACCGTTTGAAGTCAGAAATCGAAGCTTTGGATATGGGAATTGATGAATATTTATACTCTGGAAACTGGTGTTTTATCGAATGGGCAGAAAAAATTCCAAATTTACTTCCTGATAATCATTCAACAATTCACTTGTTTCAATCTGTTGATGGTAAAAGACATTTAAGATTGACCTAATTGAAGAAAAAATTGTAATTTGCTTCAAAATTAACTGTTCACTATGGCTCTTACACCTTTCACAAAGCAACAGCTTTTGCCTCAAGAGGAAAAATTAGAAGTATACCGTCATAAGAGCGAACTTTTTATTGGGATACCAAAAGAAACTTCTTATCAGGAAAGACGCATTTGCTTAACACCCGATGCTGTCAATTCCCTTACTTCACACGGTCATAAAGTGATGATAGAATCGGGTGCAGGATTAAGTGCTAGCTATACTGATAACGAATTTAGCGATGCTGGTGCTACCATTACCCAAGACACCAAAAAAGTGTTGAGTTGCCCAATGATTCTAAAAGTTGAACCTTTAACAATGGAAGAAATTGCATTAGTGAATATGAATGCTATTGTGATTTCTGCAATACAATTAAAAACAAGAAAAAAAGAATACTTCGAGGCTTTATCCAAGAAAAAAATAACAGCACTTGCTTTTGAATACATCAAAGACGAAGATGGATCTTATCCTGCGGTGAAATCATTGAGCGAAATTGCCGGAACAGCCTCTGTTTTAATTGCGGCCGAATTAATGATAAACAATCAGTTTGGAAAAGGGTTGTTGTTAGGCAATATTACTGGAGTTTCTCCTACTGATGTTGTCATTCTTGGTGCTGGAACCGTTGGTGAGTTTGCTGCAAAAACTGCTTTGGGTTTAGGAGCCAATGTCAAAGTTTTTGATAATTCGATTACAAAATTACGCCGACTACAAAACAATTTGAATCAACGTATTTTTACTTCTACCATTCAACCCAAATCATTGCTGAAAGCGCTTCGCCGGTGCGACGTGGCTATTGGCGCAATGCGCGGCAAAGAACGTTGCCCAGTTGTAGTGACAGAAACAATGGTAGAACACATGAAAAAAGGTGCCGTTATCGTGGATGTCAGTATTGATACAGGTGGTTGTTTTGAAACTTCAGAAATTACAACTCATGAAAATCCCACATTCATAAAAAACAATATTATTCATTATTGCGTTCCCAATATTCCCTCACGGTATTCAAAAACGGCTTCGCTCTCTATCAGTAATATCATTACGCCTTACTTACTTCAAATTGCCGAAGATGGTGGTTTGGAAAGTGCTATTCGTTGCAACAAAGGACTCAAAAATGGGGTTTATCTTTACCACGGCATTTTAACCAACAAAGCTATTGGTGATTGGTTCAATCTTCCGGATAATGATATAAATTTAATCGTTTTTTAAAATAAATCTTTTTTAAAACTTATTGAATATCGAACATTGATTACTTTTGCCAAAAATTAAACTACTATGAAATTTTACCAACGATTTGCCTACTATTTAGTTGGTTTGGTAATGGGCGGTTTTTTTGTTGCTGCAGTTTTAAGCGGAAAAGATACTCGCTGTAATTATTTCCCCAATGCAAGGGTTTTGAATGACTTAAGAACTAAACCATTTCTGTATGATAGAGAAGCTTCTAGGCGTCTTTTAGAAGATTGGGTTGATACGCTGGACATCAAAAACACGTTAACTTATGGTGATGTAGATTTTGACAAAAGTAACGTTAAAGAAGAAGGTGGTAAACTTTATGTCATTTATGGTAAAACCCGTAAAGGCAAAGAAATAACATTAGAAGTAATTAATTACCCTGAAAAAGCGGTGCTTCGAAATATAATTAAGAAAGGAAAATAGTAATAAGGTTGGATGTATTTACTAGTTTTATATTTTATTTAATCTGTCCTTTCTTGTGCGTGAAGCACATTTTACTCCTCTATCTTTTAAGTAGTTAACCCTTAAAAAGCGTTCTTTTTAATTTCCACAAAAATAGGAGTATTATTTTCAGGATAGAAGTTGAACAAATAATTAAGCCAAAAAACAATTTTCTTCTTGATTTGGTTGAATCGGAGCTTAAAATTGTACCCGA
>NZ_JANXUG010000101.1 GCF_025352015.1 Flavobacterium sp. | reverse complement strand
ACTTTCTGTGATTACATTTAACACAATGAAAGCCGTCTCTCCACTTTATTTCTGCCAAATAGCCTAAACAATCTAAATCAGTTTTGAATCTGTCTGTAAATTCTAAAATACTTTCTCCTGTAAACTTTTCCATTTTTAAAGATAAAAAAATATTAGTAATTATCAGAACACCTCAATTAATTTTTTTTTTTAACTTTAATTCTTCGATGTCGGCATCCCTTTTTTCTTTCTTCATTCCTAATCTAATAAAGCAAAAACACCCATATAAAAATTGGCTATCCAAACTAAAGCAAACAATGAAATTAAATAACCTCGCCAATCTTGATATAACAATTGAAATTTTATAAAAAATAAAATAAACAAGGTAACATAATGACTAAAACAATATTCGAAGGTAAATAAATAGAAAAAAATTCGTTTCAGAATTGATTTGCAAAATTTAGATTTTTGAATACAATAATTTCTTGGTTCAATAAAAATTTCTTCTCGCGTTACGATCCAAGTTACGCATGCAATGGGAATTGCTAGTACAAACAAATAAAAAAGATGTGTAAGTAATTCCATTGTATCACTTTATTCAACCTATTTATCTTCCTTAATTGGAATAATAAACATTGGTATTTTAGTTTTTGCTAAAACACTTTCGGTAACACTGCCCATTACTGCTTTTTCGAGCCAATTTTTACTGTGCGATCCTAAAACAATAATACTTGACTGCAATTTTGAGGCTGTTTCTAAAATAACTTTGGCAAAATCACCCTGCTCTGCAATAATTTCTATTTCAGGATCTTTTAAATGCGTTTTTATTTTTTCTAAAAAATTTTTAGATGATTCTATCAAACTATCGTTGTTGTCGATATTAAAAAAATCATAGCCGTAAAATCCGAGAAAAGGTGCAGAATCCATACTGCTGTAATAAACTTCATCAGCAACAACATGAAGAAAAACGACTTTGGCGTGCATACTTTTTGCCAATTCATATCCCTTTTCTGCAATTTTTTGAGCGGAAAGTCCATAATCTAATGCAATCAAAATCTTTTTCATAGTGACTTTATTTAAAAGATGTTTTAGTAGAATCTTCTTTATAAAGGTACTTAACATCAACTTTTATACATTATAAAACTCTTTTTTTATGTTATAGAATTAACATATTACGAAACCGATATATCATTGATAAATATTATGCACGCATAGCACATTATTCGAAATATTATCATAATTTTGTGCTTCGATTTTCAACAAATACTCAACACTTATGAAAATATTAGTTTGCATCAGTCATGTGCCTGATACGACTTCAAAAATTAATTTTGTAAACGACGACACTCAATTTGATACCAATGGTGTACAATTTGTCATTAATCCTAACGATGAATTTGGATTAACAAAAGCTATTTGGTTTCAAGAACAACAAGCAGCAACTGTTACTGTTGCCAATGTAGGCGGTGCTGATGCCGAAGCCACTTTGAGGAAAGCATTGGCGATTGGTGCTAACGATGCCATTAGAGTTAATGCCGTTCCAACGGACGGTTTTTTTGTAGCCAAACAATTAGCAGAAGTTGCAAAGAACGGCGACTACGATTTAATTATCTGCGGAAAAGAATCCTTGGATTATAACGGTGGTATGGTTCCTGGAATGTTAGCTGCATTACTAAATTATAATTTTGTTAATTCTTGCATTGAGCTCAATATAGACGGAACATCAGCCAGAGCAGCGCGAGAAATTGATGGTGGAAAAGAAATTATTTCGGCTTCTTTGCCATTAGTAATTGGGGGTCAAAAAGGATTGGTGGAAGAAAAAGATTTACGTATCCCAAATATGAGAGGAATTATGACCGCAAGAACAAAGACGCTTACAGTTCTTGAGCCAATTGAGGCAAACAACAATACCAAAGCAGTAAAATTCGAAAAACCTGCATCAAAATCTGCTGTCAAATTGTTTTCGGCGGATGATTTAGACGGACTAATAAATGCATTACACAACGAAGCAAAAGTGATTTAATTACAAATTACGAATTATTGAAATCTTTAAATTTTTCAATTATTTAATCTTTAAATTATAAAAAAATGTCAATATTAATTTATGCAGAATCTGTAGACGGAAAATTTAAAAAAGTAGCTTATGAACTGGCGTCTTATGCCAAGAAAGTAGCCGATTCATTGGGAACCAATGTAACTGCAGTTGCTATAAACATCGATAATGTTTCAGATTTATCAAAATACGGAATTTCAAAAGTCTTGAAAGTATCCAATTATACATTGAAAAATTTTAACGCCAAAGCTTTTGCCGATGTCATAAAGCAAGCGTCCTTAAAAGAAAATGCTGAACTAATTTTGCTTTCTTCCACAACAGATAGTTTGTATTTAGCTCCTATTGTTAGTATTGGTTTAAATGCGGGATTTGCCTCAAATGTTGTTGGATTACCTATTAGCACTGCGCCATTTCAGGTTAGAAGAACTGCTTTTTCAAACAAAGCCTTTAACACAACGGAAATCAATACAAATGTAAAAATATTAAGCTTGGCCAAAAACTCTTATGGTGTTTTTGAAAATGCGACCACTTTAACAGAAGAAACCTTTTCACCTTCTTTAAACGATACTGATTTTAATGTAAAAATTGAATCTGTAGAAAAAACTACCGGACAAGTCACCATCGCTGATGCTGATATTGTAGTTTCTGGAGGTCGTGGTTTAAAAGGTCCAGAAAACTGGCATCTTCTAGAAGATTTAGCAACAGTTCTAGGAGCTGCAACGGCTTGTTCGAAACCCGTTTCAGATTTGGGTTGGAGACCACACAGTGAACACGTGGGGCAAACTGGGAAACCTGTGGCCGCTAATTTATACATTGCTTTAGGAATTTCGGGAGCTATTCAACATATTGCAGGAATCAACGCCTCTAAAATAAAAGTAGTTATAAATACAGATGCTGATGCACCATTTTTTAAAGTTGCTGATTATGGTATTGTAGGCGATGCTCTAGAAATACTTCCGAGATTAACCCAAAAATTAGTTGCCTTCAAAGCTCAAAACACATAAGACGTATTTATTAATTCATAAAAGAGTCACTAGAAATCTAATAATCTGATGGCTCTTTTTTTGTGCTTTCTTTTTTTGAAGCAAAAACTTTTTGTTACTTTACGTCCTGAAGTTTTGGAACAAAGTTTCGGTACATTTTATCTTATAATTATAATACGAGAAGTCAAATGACAAATTGAAATGAATATAATCCTTATTTAAAGATTATTTCAAATCTGAAATCTAAAATCTAATATCCGAAATCTAAAATCTAAATGAGTTTAGTAAAACTAACTATTAAGGGAATATCCTATAGCCAAACGCAAAATGGTGCGTATGCTTTAATTTTAAATGAAGTAGATGGCGAACGAAAATTGCCCATAGTCATTGGTGCTTTTGAAGCACAATCAATTGCTATTGCTCTAGAAAAAGAAATAAAACCTCCAAGACCTTTAACGCACGATTTGTTCAAAAGCTTTGCCGATCGTTTTGACATTGTGGTAAAACAAGTCATCATTCATAAGTTAGTTGATGGTGTTTTCTATTCGAGTATTATATGTGAAAGAGATAAAATTGAAGAAATAATTGATGCCCGAACTTCGGATGCTATTGCTTTGGCATTACGGTTTTCGGCACCTATTTTTACTTATAAAAACATTTTGGACAAAGCAGGAATTTACCTTAACAATCCTACAGAATTAGAAAACCAAAATCCCGATGGTGATGGAGTACTTTCAAAACCTGAAACCTTTGGATTAGAAAACGAAGGTAATACTTCGGTCAATATATATAAAACTATGAACTTATCGGAACTCCACGAAGCTTTAGAAAAATCGGTTCAGGATGAAGATTATGAAAAAGCAGCGAAGATTCGTGATGAAATATCAAAACGAGAAAGTTAATTCGGCTGTGCGGTTATTTGGTTATCGGAATACAAATAACCGCATAACCAAATCCACATAAAAATGAAACAATATCACGATTTAATGCGGCATGTTTTAGAAAACGGATGCCAAAAAGGAGACAGAACAGGAACGGGAACCAAAAGTGTTTTTGGTTATCAAATGCGATTTGATTTGAATGAAGGTTTCCCTATGGTAACCACAAAAAAACTGCATTTAAAATCTATCATCTATGAATTGCTTTGGTTCTTGAAAGGTGATACTAACATTAAATATCTTCAAGAAAATGGTGTTAAAATTTGGGACGAATGGGCCAATGAAAATGGTGATTTAGGTCCCGTGTACGGTCATCAGTGGCGTAATTGGAATAGCGAAGAAATTGACCAAATTACTGAATTAATTGATACGCTGAAGAAGAATCCAAACAGCAGACGTATGTTGGTTTCTGCATGGAATCCCTCGGTTTTGCCCAATACCTCAAAATCATTTTCCGAAAATGTTGCAAACGGAAAGGCAGCTTTACCACCTTGTCACGCCTTCTTTCAGTTTTATGTTACCGAAGGAAAATTATCATGTCAGTTGTATCAAAGAAGTGCTGATATTTTTCTTGGTGTTCCTTTTAACATTGCCTCTTACGCACTGTTTACAATGATGGTTGCACAAGTTTGCGACTTACAAATTGGTGATTTCATCCACACGTTTGGCGATGCGCATATTTATAATAACCATTTTGAACAAGTAGAATTGCAATTGTCACGTGAGCCAAGACCATTGCCAAAAATGATTTTAAATCCTAAAGTGAAAAACATTTTCGATTTTACTTTTGAAGATTTTACGCTGATAGACTATGATTCGCATCCTCATATTAAAGGCATTGTAGCTATATAATTTAGCAAAAAAAATACTTAAAAAAAACGTTTTGCAGTTTTATTGATTTCCATTAAATGGTGATAAATAAAATCTAGATCAACTAGAATTATCAGTTTATTGGTATAAAAAAATAGTCTAAACCATTCTAAAAAAACATAAGAATTTGCCAAGCCAGATTTCTATTAGGTGCTCAAACGAACGAACCGTATTTAGTTAAGGCAAATGCATCATTTTAGAAAATTGACTTTATTTTAATTATAAATGTTTTTTATGTTTATCATTATAAACATAAATAATAATATATGGAATAAAATTTTTAATTTTGCTGCATCAAAAAACAAAAAAATATGAAAAAGAATTTTTTTATTTCAATTGTTATTATTGTAACACTACAGTTACTTGTTAGCTGTAAATCTGGCATTACAAATGAACATGTTAAAAAGGACATGAAGACTCCTGAAATAGCTTTTAAACATAATCATGTTACAACAAAAGCCGAGCAAGATGCCTTAACTCCGGACCAAGTTCTACGTGAATTTAAAGAAGGTAACAATCGTTTTAATAGCGGCAATTTAACCCAACGAGAGCATTCAGAAGAAATTAGAAAAATTGCCACAAATGGACAGTTTCCTAAAGCAATGGTTTTAAGTTGTTTGGATAGTAGAGTACCTGTTGAAGATGTCTTCGATCAAGGTATTGGTGATGTTTTTGTTGGTAGAGTTGCCGGTAATTTTGTTAATACTGACTTATTGGGAAGTATGGAATTTGCATGCAAAGTAGCTGGAGCAAAACTCATTATTGTGATGGGCCATCAGCATTGTGGTGCCGTTAAAGGCGCAGTTGATGATGTACATTTAGGAAATATCACTGCTATGTTAGCAAATATAAAGCCTGCTGTGGCTATGAGTCAAAATTTTGAAGGAGAGAAATCGTCAAAAAATGAAGCTTATGTGAAATTAGTGTCAGTAAATAATATCAAGTATACCATTTCTCAAATACGAGCCAAAAGTGAAATTTTAAGAGATATGGAAAACAAAGGTGAGATTAAAATAGTTGGGGCTTTTTATACGCTGCGAACTGGCAAACTCGAGTTTATTAACTAATTCTTTTCAGATAAAGATTTTACCATTTAAAATATAAAAATGAACTTTAATTTACTCCTCGAAAATTTAACCAACCCGGCATTATTATTCTTTGTTCTTGGCTTAATAGCAGTCTATTTAAAGAGCGATCTTGAAATACCACCCAATTCATCAAAATTTATTTCCCTTTATTTGCTATTCTCAATTGGTTTTAAAGGTGGACAGGAACTATCTCACGAAACATTTACAAGTGAAATTGGATGGTCTATGCTTTTTGGTGTAGCCCTTTCAGCACTAATTCCTTTATATACTTTTTTTATTCTAAAACGGAAGCTTACTATTTTTGACGCTGGCGCAATAGCAGCAGCATATGGATCGGTAAGTGCGGTAACTTTTGTAACTGCAGTTTCGTATTTAGAATCGCAACAATTAAGTCTTCATGGTCACATGGTAGCCATAATGGCTTTAATGGAGTCGCCTGCAATCATCATTGGTTTAGTCTTAATTTCTATTTATAATAAGGAAGAAACAACCCATAAAATTAAAATTCCTTCAGTAATAAAACACTCATTAACTAACGGCAGCGTGCTTTTAATTTTGGGAAGTTTACTTATCGGATTTGTGGCTAATGCAAAACAAGCAGAAGGAATTAAACCATTTACAAACGATTTGTTTAAAGGTTTTCTCGCGATATTCCTTTTAGATATGGGTATAACCAGTGGTAAAAAACTTAAAGCATTCTTTTCGTTTGGAATTTTTCCATTTGTTTTTGCAATACTAATTCCATTGTTAAATGGATGTGTAGTTGCTTTGTTAAGCTCTATTGTCACGAGTGACATTACTAATAGATTCATTTTTGCTGTTTTAGCTGCCAGTGCTTCCTATATTGCTGTGCCAGCTGCCATGAAAATAACTGTGCCAAAAGCTAATCCTGGGTTATATTTACCAATGGCACTTACGGTAACTTTTCCCATAAATATTACAATTGGTATGCCTTTATATTTACTAATTGTACAACACTTTTAGAAAAATAGGATTTTAACCAATACATTATCTAGCTCTTTTGTAACAAATAATTAGTTTCAGAAGGTTTAAATATTTTAAGTAAATACTTTGACTTTCAATACAATTAATCTTTATCGATATAGAACCTGTCCGAAAAATAGAATCTCTAAAATAACCTGTTATTTTGCATATTTAGCACGTCAAAAAATAAAGAGTATTCGGTAAATAAGTTGGTTTTTACTACCTAAAGAGTTCTTTGGCTCCCAGTTATTATTATGAGAAAGATATAATCTTAAACGTTTTATGTATATTCGTTTTTTACAAATAAAATTATAAAAGCTATCGCCAATGCTTTTTAACTCTATTAATTTTGCGATATTTTTGCCAATAGTGTTTACATTGTACTGGCTTTTAGCTAAACAAAATCTTCGTTTTCAAAATATTTTACTCTTAATCTCAAGCTACTTTTTTTACTCTTGCTGGGATTGGCGATTCTTATTTTTATTGATATTTTCCACCGTATTGGACTACTTCACAGCCATACAAATAGCGAAAACCTCGAATAAAAAATATAAAAAATTTTGGTTTTGGTTTAGTATAACAGTTAATCTAGGATTTCTAGCTGTTTTTAAATATTATGACTTTTTTATTACATCATTTGCCAATGCTATTGCTATTGTTGGAATCAATACAAATCCCTATGTATTACACGTGATTCTTCCGGTGGGGATTTCATTCTACACTTTTCACGGGTTATCGTATGTGATTGATATTTATAACAACCGAATCAAGCCCGAAAAAAACGTGATAGACTACGCAGTCTTTGTAAGTTTTTTTCCACTTTTGGTAGCTGGACCTATAGAAAGAGCCACGCATTTGTTACCTCAAATAAAAGAAAAAAGAATTTTTGATTATTGTAAAGCAGTCGGCGGTATGCGACAAATTTTATGGGGACTTTTTAAAAAAATAGTCATTGCTGATCAATGCGCCCATTATGCCAACATGATTTTCATTAACCATGCAGAGTATTCAGGAAGTACATTAGTTTTGGGATTGGTGTTTTTTTCGTTTCAAATTTATTGTGATTTTTCAGGGTATGCTGATATTGCAATTGGAACAGCTCGATTATTTGGTATTGACTTGTTACGCAATTTTGCTTTCCCCTATTTTTCAAGAAACATTGCAGAGTTTTGGCGACGCTGGCACATATCACTCACAACATGGTTTAGAGATTATATTTACTTGCCTTTAGGCGGAAGCAAAGGCGGGAAATGGGTAAAAGTGCGCAACGTAATGTTCATTTTTTTAGTCAGTGGGTTGTGGCATGGCGCCAACTGGACATACATTATTTGGGGATTACTAAACGGGCTTTATGTGTTGCCAACTATTTTGTTTACTTCTGGCAAAAAAACTACCGAAATAGTTGCGGCAGGCAAATTTTTACCAACCTTAAAAGAATTTTTGTCAATTATCTTAACCTTCATATTAACACTTTTTGCATGGATTTTATTTAGAAGTACATCTATAAAAAGTGCTATTAGTTATGCTTCAGAAGTGTTTTCAAAGTCACTTTTTACAGTGCCAACCGTAAGACCCACCAAAATATTTTTATTAATTTTGATTTTCATGACGATAGAATGGCTAGGACGCGAAGAACAATTTGCCATTGCAAACGTGGGTGCAAAATGGTCGAAGGGGTTGCGATGGTTGTTTTATTATCTGTTAGTTTTAACTACTTTATATTTCGCTGGCGATGAGCAGCAATTTATTTATTTTCAATTTTAAATGAAAAAATTTTGCTTCCATATAGCCTTGTTTCTAGTACCATTATTGTTGATGGTCCTACCTCCTATCTATATTTTAAAACCTACAGGTGAAAACTTTACATCGATAGACAATATTATCCAAAAAAAAGAAAACTACTTGATTGGTTACCTTTACAACGAGAAAAATTACAATTATTTGAAATGGAAAACTATAATAAGTCAGGACAAATACCAAGTATGGGCATTGGGTTCCTCAAGAGTTTTGCAATTTCGAAGTCAAATGTTTGACAAATCTTTTTACAATGCAGGCTATACTATTTCGAGTATCGGTCAATTTGTTCCTTTCATAAATAGTGTCCCAAAAGAAAAGCGTCCCGATTATCTCATTATCAATTTAGACCCGTGGATGTTTAATGCCTCGTGGGACAAACTCAACACGAGTTATGACAACAGTAATTGGTCAAAATCGTTTCAAAAAAATGCTAATTTAACTACCATCGTTAGCGTTTGGAAAGACTTATTTACCCTCAAATATAGTTTTCAAGTCGCCGAAGATAAAGATGTCAAAAAAATTGGGTTAAATGCCAATTTTAACAATACAGGTTTTCGAAATGATGGAAGTATGCGTTATGGTGGTCAGTTAAGAAAACTACTTTCAAAAGACAAAACAGCAAATGATTATAATTTTAAAGGAACCTTGCATCGGATTGCAAGCGGAAATAACCTGTTTAAATTTGGTAAAACCATTAATCCAAAAGCATTAAAAAAACTTGATGAATTATTGCAATACTGTGCAGAACAAAATATAAAAATCATTGCTTTTATTCCTCCATTTGGCAACGAAGTAAACAAGTCGCTTTTGCAATCTAATCACTACCAATATATGGATCTTTTGTATTCAAGTTGTGTTCCCATTTTTAAAAAAAACTATGCCGAATGCTATGATTTTAGGTATTTAAAATCAATTAATTCTGATGATAACGAACTTATAGATGGTTTTCACGGCAGTGAAGTTACCTATTTAAAAATTCTCATAAAAATGTTGAAATCAAATTCGGTTTTGAATAACACCTCGAACTTGGACAAACTAAAAACCGATTTAAAAAAATCTAAAAATAACTATGAAGTTTATCCTTAGTCACTTACTGATTAAAATGACAGAATGTTTCATGCAGGCTAACAGTTGACATCGTTTTGAAGTTTTATTTGTGTTTTTTGTATTAAGCTTTATTTCTACACTTTAGCAAATTAAAAAATAATGAATTATTTATCTAAAATCTCTGTTAAAACCTCTGATTCTGTTCCGTTGGGAAATGCAACTTTTATTTTTTGTGCTAGGGTTGGCGTTATTTGAGTGATTGCCTTTTTCACGTAGCATTCGCCTTTTTTGATGTTCCAGCCATAGAAAATACAGGGCACATGGGTATCATAACTATAAGGTGTGCCGTGGGAAGTTCCGGTTGCACCGTATTCAATGTAACCTGGTTTGTCTAAAACTATTAAATCTCCATTCTGTGTGGCATCATATCCTTTCGCGATGCAATTCAAATAGTAATCATTGCCACCATTCGCTAAAATTTCTTCTTCGGAATAGACTCTTTTTACCTGATCTTGGGTTATCAAATAGTCTTTAAAAGCTTGCTTCACTTTGTTCAAATCCAAGCTTTTGGTTTTTAGTTTTTCTCTATTAAAAAACAAATTGAAATTAGAATAATTCAGCACCAAATCATCGCCAAACATATCCGTAGAAAATTTCTTCAGTCCTTTAATTATTTCTTTCGATTCTACATTGATGACATTGTATTTGTTATCGTTTAGGAATTTCGCATTTTCGGCTCCTGCATGATCGGCAGTAAGAAACATAAGATAATTTCCTTTGCCCACATTTTTATCCAAATAGATTAAAAAGTCAGCAATGGTTTCATCTAATCTTAAATAAGTATCTTGTAATTCCATTGATCGTGGTCCTAGAATATGTCCAATATAATCAGTAGAAGAAAAACTAATAGTCAGAAAATCGGTGATGTCATCTTTGCCTAACTGTTCATATTCGATTGTTTTTTTGGCAAACTCTTCCAACAAGTCGTTTCCATAAGGTGTGTAACGGAGAATTCCGGCATCATTTTTTACCGAAAACATACTTTTTAAATCATAAGGAAAAAGAGGCTTAACACCGTTTAATTTGCCTTCATATATAGAATCATCGGGTAAACTTTCGTTGTAGGTTGATACTGGTTTTAATAAATCCCAACCTTTATTAATATAAGTCAAAAAGTGCTTTTCGTTATTGAATTGCGTAACCCAGCTAGGCAATACGGTTCCGTAAAAAGTGCTCGAAATAAAAGCGCCTGTTTTACTATACCAAAATGCCCAATTGGCAAAATGTCCAGCAGGAAGAATAGCACCACGATCTTTTAAACTCATTCCTATAACTTTTCCCTTAAAATTTGTTGCCAATCTCAATTCGTCAGTAATGGTTGTTGTTTGTAAATTTTTGGGCGACATTTGTCCTTCTTCTTTGTCGCCATCGCCGAGTGTTTGTGTTGCAAAATCATCTGTACAATAAACCTCTTTCCCAAGTTTTCTGCTAAACCATTCGTTGCCAACTATACCATGAGTGGCTGGCGTTGTTCCCGTATAAATAGAAGCATGTCCTGGTGCAGTATATGTTGGCATATAGTTGTACTGCATGTTTTGAAAAGTGTATCCGTCATTCATTAATCGCTTAAAACCATTATCTGAAAAATCGCTCTGATAGCGGTATAAATATTCCATTTTCATTTGGTCTACGACTATTCCAACGACGAGTTTTGGGCGTTGTTGAGCGGACAGATTTGAAATAACCAATAGGAATATATAAGAAAGAAGCTTTTTCATGAGTTATTATTGTTAGCCACAAAAGTACATATTCAAACCTAATGTGTTAAAAAAAAATGCACTCCATCACGGTGTGCATTTTAGTAGCAACAAAAAATAATTAACAAAAAACAAAAAAATTATTTCAAAATCATAAAGGTACATCTACGATTAGTAGCATGTTCTGCTGGTGTACAATCGTTTTTTGGGCATATAATCAAAGGTTTTGTTTCACCATACCCAACAGAGCGCAATCTTTTTCTATCAATACCGTTTTGAACCAAATATTCTAAAGCAGATGCAGCTCTTTTATTGGACAACCTTAAATTATACATATCAGATGCACGGGAATCGGTATGCGCACCTATTTCGATTTCCATGTATGGATATTTTTTAAGAATGCCCAAGAGCACATTCAAAACTTCGGCAGCTTGTGGTTTTATATTCCATTTATCTAAATCAAAATAAATGTTTTCTAATTCAATCAGTATGGTTCCGTCCGCTTGTTTGTTGATGATATCTTCGGCATCGTAATAAGATTGAACTTTCATTTGCAAATCGATATAAACTTTACCTTTTTGACTGGTATCAAATTCGGCTTCGGCAGGAATATAGAAATCTTTGAAAGCCATAATTTTGTATTTCTTGTTGGGCTCTGTATTAAAATCGAAAGTCCCATCTTTACCCACTAAAATTTCTTCTAGCAAAGTACCTTTGTCATCGAATAATTTGACTCGTGCGCCAGGCAAAAGTTCGGTTGTTTTCACATCACGAACTTCTCCTTCAACCAAATATTGCAATTTGTTGTCTTCCTGAATAAACGTATACAAATTATCATCTCCAGTTCTATTGGAGGCAAAATAACCTTTGTTAGTTTTTTCGTCGAGAATGAAATTAAAATCATCCATTTCGCTGTTGATGGTTGCACCAAGATTAAGCGGTTTATCATATTCATTGTCGCTTAATTTTTGACTCATAAAAATATCAAGGTTTCCATTACCTTGATGTCCATCAGAAGCAAAATAGAGGGTACCATCTGTTGTTAAAAACGGAAATTGCTCTCGATGTATAGTGTTAATTTTTTCTCCTAAATTCATTGGCTTACTATAAGTACCATCATCGTTGACATCGACCACATAAATATCCATAGAGCCCCCAAAAGAACCGGGCATATCACTGGCAAAATATAGTTTTTTTCCATCTTTGGTCAAAAAGGGATGCTCGACCGAATAGGTATCGCTTGAGAATGGCAACAAGGTTACCTTATCCCATTTTCCATTGACAAATTCGGCTTTGTAAATTTTTATCATCGCCACTTTTTCGTTACCAATTTTAACCTGTTTTTCGCCACTTCTGTTGAAATACATAGTTTTTCCATCGGCACTAAACGTGGCATTACTTTCGTGTTTCTTGGTATTAATCACTTCTGAAAAAGGTTCTACTTTTACCAATTGTCCTTTGTCATCTACCGATGCTGAAAACAAATCCAGATAAGGTCTGTCATTCCAACCATAAGCTTTTTCTGCGGCATTTCTATTGGATGCAAAGACTACTTTATCTCCGTAAAACGAAATACCAAAATCGCCATTAGTTTTGTTCTTGGACATCATTTGTAGCTTGAAACTATTGGGTGTATTTCTAGTTATGTTTTTCATAAATTTAGGTGTGTTTTGTTCATAACCTAAATATTCTGACATGACTGCATCGCCTTTATCAAAATTATTGATGCCCTTTAAAGCATTGGCGTACCTAAAATAAACTTCTTTATTGACACTGTCTTTGTAGCTAAAAAATAACTGTCCGTAAGCACGAACGGCATTGGTCATTTGAAAATTATTGTAATAACAATCGCCAAGGTTTTGCAGCACTTGTTTTGACTGTGGCAATTGTTCGTAAGCTTCTGCAGCTTTTACGTAAGATTTACTAGAAAACAGCGCATTGGCTTTTTTTACACTAACTTTTTTTTGGGGAAAAAGAGTGGTGATACTGCAAAAAACAAAAAGTATGTAGTATAATTTTTTCATAATTTTCATTTAAAAGAATCGTGGTGATTTATCATATCCTTTGCCTGAAGACGATAGTTTATTGAGATCTAAATCAAATAGTAAAAATACTTCGTGAGAACCAGAATTGAAATTTCTTAAATTGGATACTGTGTAATCGTATGAATAACCTACGCGTAAAGTTGGCGTAACATAAAAACTGACTAATCCGCTGACAGAATCTCCTAATCTGTATCCAACTCCGGCTTCAAATTTGTTATTAATCAGGACGTTCGTTGTTAAATCCAAAGCTACTGGTGCACCTTGAACACCTTTTGCCATAAAAGCTGGTTTTAGTTTAAAATTGTCGTTTCCGTTAAAGGTAAATACATAACCGCCTGTTAAGAAAAAATGTACTGCTTCTACACCGCTTCCAGCATGACCGTTTATGGTTTCTATGTGCCGTGAGGTCATCAAATTTGGGGTCGAAAAACCTACATAATAATTAGATCCAAACAAATAGGTTCCTACACCAATATTAGGAAACGTGCGACTAATGTTATTCTGAAATGCGGGATCTGGCAACGGATCTGTATATTGAAATCCATTAAAATTAGTATCAAAGAGCGTCACTCCGGCTTTTAAACCCAATGATAATTTTGTGGTTTCGTTTAACGGTAAAACATACGCAAAATCAGCGTAGATATTATTTTCTTTTACCACATTACCAATTTCATCATGTACCACAGAAATACCCACTTCAACTCTTTTTGACATGGGTTTGTGTACAAAAAAAGATTGTGTTGTTGGTGCGCCTTTTATTCCAACCCATTGTGCACGATACAATCCGCCTATATTGATAACATCCTCATTATCTGTTGCATACGCAGGATTGATTACACTCATGTTATACATGTAATGCGTAAACTGTGGATCTTGTTGTGCCTGTAACTTTGAAGTCAAAAAAACAAGAAGTAGTAATAAAAGATATTTAATAATTTTATGTTTCATAGTTGTACTCATTGCTACTTATCTGTTTAGATATACTCTACCTTGAATTGGTTTTTTTATCCCATCGTTAAAATTTAGAATATAGAAATAAACACCTGTTGGCAGCAAATTATTTCCTAAATTTAAACTTTTTTCGGTAGTTGTTCCTCCCCAATTATCTGTGCTACTATTTCCTGTATAAATCAAACTTCCATACCGATTATATATTTCTAGATTGAAATTTGGATATAAGATAGCAAGATTTGGAATTTCAAACGTGTCGTTGATGCCATCATTGTTAGGCGAAAAACCATCAGGAATTACAATATCACAAACCGTCAAATCCACCTTAACGGCAAGTCGTATTACGCTTTCGCAACCACTAGCAGAGGTAAACGTTCCATAATAAATAGTTCCATTTACTAAAACATCTGTGCTGTTGTAAGCCGTTCCTCCTGTATTTGCATTATACCAAATTATGGTTGGAGTTCCAACAATATTGGCCGACAAATTGGCAACTGTTGGAGCCGGAGTAAGTGTTCCGCAAAAAAGATTTCCGTTTGCAGTTAATACAGGTGTTGGTAATGAAGCAACATTTAAAGTTATTGAAGGAAAGACAGTTCCTGTAATACCACACGTTGTTGAAGAATTCAACTGATTAAAACTTATGGAGCTACTTCCATCATTTACTATAACAGTTCCAGGAATGTTAAAACTTGTCGACCCACTCACAAATGTTACCGAAACTGTAGCCGTTGAAGTGTTAACTCCTGTCAATTGATAGGTTAATAAATACGTTCCATTGGGTAAACTACTAGCCCCTGAAATGGTAACCAAACTTCCGTTATTTATACAAGTAGCTTGAGCCGAAATTGTAGCCCCCATAGTAACTGGAATTGGATTAATAGTAAAGTTTGCAATGGCAGTTACGTTGGCATTAGAACAGTTAGTTGTTGTAGTAATTCCAGTAATAGTTAATGTGTAATTTGAAGAAGTTGTAAAGAACGATGCAGGGATTGTAAACTGACCAACGCCTGCAGTTACCGTTACATTTCCTGTAGTATTTGTAGAAGGAGTTGCTGTTGGAATAGTATAATTAAATTGATATATTCCGTCAGGGAGATTTATTGCACCAGCAATATTTACAACTATATTGTTCCCAAAACAAACGTTTGCAATACTCAAATTAGCATTATCAATATTCACCAAAGGATTGATGATGAGTTGTGCTGTAACATTGGTTAATGTATTGGTACACGTTGTGGCGTTATTAACAATACCGGTAAATGTTATAATGGTAGTTCCCGCATTGGGCAGAGAAGTCGTTGGAATTGTAAAACTTCCAATACCAGAAACAATGGTTAAAACCACTGATTGATTCGCTAATGTATTACTTCCCGATAAATCATAATTCAAAGTATAGACACCATCTGCCATTGTACTGAAATTCACAATTGAATTAGTTCCAATACACGTTTGCGAAACGGATATATTGAAACCGGCTAATTGTGGTTTAGCCAAAATAATAAATTGAACAACTTGCGTAACAACACCACAAGCATTAAAAACCGTATAAGAATAGCTGTAAGTGCCTGGAGTAAAATTTATTATATTTATTTGAGAAGTTACGACCACCGATGCACTATCTGTCCATATACCTCCGCTACTTTGTCCCGTCAATAAGGTATTCAAATCTAAAATACCAACCGAATTACATAAGGAGGGTGGCACTACAGCCGTACCTGCGGACAATGGTGCAACAACTCCAAAAGTAATATTGGCGTCTTGACTAGCGTTGGAACAACCCGAAGTAATCGTAATTCCGTTAATCGTAATGGTATAGTTGCCAGTGGTTCCAAATACAGATGCTGGAACAGTAAATTGTCCTACACCTCCTGCTATAGTAACGTCACCAGAGTTTCCAAGTGGTGGTGTTCCATTAGGAATAGTGTAATCAAATTGATAAACACCATCGGGCAGATTAACAGCATTTGAAATTTCTACTACTGCATTTAATCCAATGCAGATAGAGGAAACAGCTATATTAGTAGTACCAATTTGCACCAACGGATTAACCGTTATCGTTGCAAAAATACCTGTCAATGTTACTTGACAAGTTGAAACGGCATCTTGAATAGTATTAAATGTAATAGTTGTGTTACCAATATTTGGAAGACTAGCAGCAGGAATTACAAAACTTCCTGTTCCACCTGAAATTACGATAGTCACAATTTGATTTGCCAATGTGTTATTTCCACTTAAACTATAATTTAATGCATAAGTTCCATCTACCATTTCAGATAAATTAACAACTGCAGCTGTGCCGACACAAACTGCTGTATTAGCAATATTATTGGAGATTAAAACTGGATTTGACAGAACTATGAACTGAACATCTGTGGTACGAGTTCCACAAAAATTTGTAACCGAATAAGTATAGGCGTATGTTCCAGCTACAAAATTACTAATAGTAACGGGTGATGGTGTAGACCAAGTCCCTCCTACATCCTGACCTGTTAATAAAGTATTTAAATCTACAGTTCCAACTGAAGTACATAATGATGGTGGTGCAACAACCGTACCTGAATTTGGTAATGGATTAACAATTACGGTAACTGTTGATGTTGCATTTGCACATGGAGATGATCCAATAACTGTATAAGTAAAATGGTAAGTTCCAACACCAACTATTGATGGATTGAAAATATTATTGCTCAAAGCGTTTGTTGCATCATTGTCATTCCAAGTTCCCGTTCCTTGGGTTCCATTTAATCCTGTGAACAAATCAAAGGAAAATATATTAGTACAGGTATTTAAAGTCTGGCCCGTCCCGCCGCTATTAGGCGCTGTAATTATAGAAACTGTTACTGTTGCCGTTGACGGTGTAACACAAGTTCCTCCTACCGTGTAAGTGTAGGTTCCCGCTACATCAACTGCTGGATTAAATACGCCTGTTCCACTGACAAGTATCGGTGACCATGTCCCACCAGATTGTGGCGTTCCCCCTAAAGAAAGAAATAAATCTTGTGGATTGTCATTAGAACAAAAAGTTTTAATTCCACTAGTTCCCGCATCTGGAACTGGATTAATTACAACTGTGGTTTGCCCTGGCTGGCTTGGACAAGTTGTGGTGCTATTGGTAGCAATAACGCTGTAAACTCCTGCTGTTGTCGTGCTAAAGGTAGCCACGTTGCCCGGATTGGTCGCTCCTGATGGAACCGTCCATGCATAACTATAGGTTCCGGCTGGACTTGGTGTTGCCGTTACTGTGGATGGTGTGCCTGCACATGCTGGTGTACTGGTGACTGTTACCGTGGGTATCGGGTTAATAGTAATAGTAACCGTCGAAGTATCTGGTGCGCACAATGCGGAAGTTACGGTATACGTAAATACATAAGGACTTCCTGCTAAAGTCATAGTCGCTGGAATTACCGTTCCTTGTGAACCATTTGACGTTGGTAAAGGACCCGTCCAAACCCCAGTACTATCAGGTGTTCCTCCTAATAAACTAAACAAATTAAATGGAGATGTCGTGGAGATTTGAGTACTACAAATTCCTCTTGAGCCATCAGTCCCAGCATTATTTGGCTCATAAATATTTACCAGCACTTGTAACCTATTACTACTCTCACAAGGAGGATCAACAGTTGTCGCATAATAAAATTGACCGTTAACTAAAGGAGTTGATAAATCTAAAGGGATGCCAAAAGTTGAAGTTAAATACCAATTATTATTTCCAGAAGCTACTAAATCTGCAACTGTAGGTAAAGCTCCTGTGTTACAAAATTCTTGTACGGCACTTCCTGTTGGAACAGGAACTAATCCAACATTTACGAATAATTGTAATCTTGAAGATTCACACCCTGTATTAGGATTAGTTTGACTGATGTAATAAATTGTATTGTCTGACAAAACAGCTGAATTAGAAAGTGCAGTTCCACCAGAGGGGGTGGTATACCATTTTAAATTAATTCCAGATATCACAAATTGGGGGTTTGAAGGCGTTGCCTGACTTATACTAGTTACACAGACCCCTTGAAAATTTGCTCCAGTTGGTGTAGAATAAATTGTAATTGTGACACTTTGCCTCGTTCCACAAGTTCCAGTGTTATCATCTGCATAATAAATATTCCCATTTATTAAACTTGTTGCGCTCGATAAAGCAGTAGTCGAATTTGACGTAGCATACCATTTAATTCCTCCTCCATTGTTAGTAGCAACAAGACTGGCAATTGTAGGCGATTGAGTATCACAAAATGATTGGGCAGCATTTGCAACTGTAGGGCATTGAGAATAAACATTATTATATCCAAAAAGTGATAATAATAAAACGAAATAAATAAAATATTTTTCAACAAGAGTAGTAATTCTCATAAGCAATTCAAATTAAAACAATTTTTTACTCCATAAAAATGCTGTCTAAACTACCATTAGTGAATAAAATTAATTTAATCTGATATTAAAACAGTATACTCCGAAGCTAAAAATGCTTCTACTATATTACAGATAATAATAATTAGAGAATTTGACTTATTAAAATCTTATAAACAAAATAATAAACATTAAAGAAGCAGGTTTTCTTTAATAAAATTTACTTAATTTACTGGAATAAAATAACTTATAATAGCTTATGGAATACGAAAGGAGTTACTAACAATTTTAATATCGATTTAAAAATAAAAAAATGTTAATAAGTTTACACTAATAAACCTATTAACAACCTGATGTTAAATTTGAATGAATTTAAAAAGTTATAAATAAATACTTTTTGCTAATGATTCAAATTCACGAATAATCTCATCAATAATTTCTTTTACCGATTTAATTTCATGAATCAATCCTGCAATTTGACCTATTTCTAATTCACCTTCAATTAAATCGCCTTCAAACATTCCTTTTTTAGCTCTTGCTCTTCCTAAAAGTGTTTTCAATTCATCCGAAGTTGGGCATTTTGAGTACAACTCTTGAATGTCATTATAAAATTTGTTTTTTATCAATCGTACAGGTGCAAGTTCTTTTAAAGTCAATTGGGTATCTCCTTCTTTTACATTAAGAATAGTATTTTTGAAATTTTCATGTGACGAACTTTCATGAGAAGCTGCAAATCGTGAACCCATCTGAACACCATCGGCACCAAGAACCATGGCTGCCAACATGCCTCGACCCGTTGCGATTCCGCCCGCTGCAATTAAAGGAATATTAATTTGTTCTTTGACCATAGGAATCAAGGTAAATGTAGTTGTCTCTTCTCTGCCATTGTGTCCTCCTGCTTCAAAACCCTCGGCAACTATTGCATCAACTCCTGCCTCTTCTGCTTTTAAGGCAAATTTAGAACTGCTTACAACGTGCACAACCGTAATTCCTTTCTCTTTTAAATAACTTGTCCATGTTTTAGGATTTCCTGCCGACGTGAATACAATTTTTACATTTTCTTCAATAATAATTTGGATAATTTCCTCAACATTGGGATACAACATTGGTACATTAACCCCAAATGTCTTGTCTGTAGCTTTTTTACATTTATGAATGTGTTCCCGTAAAACATCAGGATACATAGAACCAGCACCAATCAAACCTAAACCTCCGGCATTACTCACTGCGCTGGCTAATTTATAGCCACTATTCCATATCATTCCGCCTTGAATAATTGGATATTGAATGTTAAAGAGTTGACTAATTTTATTCATACAAGCGGAACATTTTTTTATTAATTTTTAAAAATTTTTCCAGATTGCATGCACGAATTACTTTTAATTTTATAGAAATAAATTCCAGAAATTAAATCGGATAAAGAAACCGTTGTGTCAGAATATTGAATTTTTTTCTCAAATAGTAATTGTCCCAAAGCATTATAAAAACTAACTTGTGCTTTGTCTAGATCATTTGGGAAAGAAAAAATCAATTGATCATAAACCGGATTGGGATATACTATAAACCTTTCTTGTATAGTATCATTTACAGAAAGTAAGGCATTGTTTAAAGCCAATTGAAAATTCGGAATTCCATATCCATATTCCACTGTTGGGTTAGTAAATCTATCTGCTGATTGTTTTACAAAATCTACTACTTGCTGATTATTTAAACTAGGAACCGCTTGCCAAAAACTAGCAATTGATCCAGCCATAATGGGGCATGAAAAAGATGTTCCGCTAACTGTTACAATAGTTCCCGTGGTGTTAGATACTGTTGCATTTTGTCCTTTGGCCATTACGTCGGGTTTTACTCTTCCGTCAAAGCTTGGGCCTATAGAGCTAAAGGCTGCATAAGTTCTGTCGGATTGAACAGCGCCAACCGCTAAAACATTGGTAGCTTCTGCGGGAACACCAATGTGTGGATTTATAGTTCCACCCGAATTCCCAGCACTTGCTACCACTATCATTCCTTTTGTAAAGGCAATATTTGCTCCTTGAGATGCAAACGCTGTATTACCCGTCATTTCTTCATAGGTATGACTGTAGTTTGTATTGTCGTATTCAAAATATCCCAATGAGGTTGAGATAATATCCGCTCCTAGTCTATCGGCTTCTTCAGCAGCTTGCACCCAATAACTTTCTTCAACAGGATTTTCGGAGCCAACATCTTCGGTAATAAATAAATAATATTGCGCATCTGGAGCTGTTCCTATCAACTGCCCATCTACATAACCTGTCATGCAAGATAAAGTCATCGTGCCATGAAAATGTGTAGAAAAAACGTCGGTATTAGCAGCGACATAATTGTAGCCACCTAAATATTGCCCATTGTTAAAAAATCTATTAAAAGGAATTATGGTATTTACACCTGTAAATCCCGAATCTAAAACAGCAATTATTTTACCAGTTCCAGTATAATTAGCTTGGTGTAACAAATTAACATTTAACATCTGAACTTGGTTAGCCGAAGTACCATAGTTAAAAAAATCTTGAACAATCATTTGCTTGTTTATCGTTTTGAATGGTTTGTGAATTGCCATTCTAGCATTTAAAGTTTTGTCTGCAAAATGAATATGATTTACAAAAGACAAATTATTCAATGCCTGAATATCGCTGATGCTTCCGCGGATATGAAGACAATTTAACCACTTGGATTTGGCTTTAACTTCTATTCCAGTAACCGATAAAACCGCATTGATATATGATTGTTCAATTGGTGCATCGTTGTTATTTAAAGAAATATTTTGAGCCATTCTTCTGTCTAGAGATCTTTGAGATAATTCAGATAAAGGATTGTCAAAAAAAGTTTGAACATTGGGTTTGTCATTAAAATAAACCCAAGCATCTTCTTGAGAAAAGCCATAATAACTGCATAGAATAAACAAGAAAAGAAATATTTTTTTCATCACTAACACAATTTGGAACAAGCTAATTTACGAAATAACCATAGAACTACCTAATTCTGCTTCGAAATTCAGCGCACGATTCTTTATTAAAGGAAGGAATTCAAGTCATATTTAGTTAATGATTTTTTAAATATCTATAAAAGTTTTACCTATGAAATTACTCCAGAACCTAGCAACTCATCACCTACATACCAAGCTACAAATTGACCCTCGGTAATGGCTGATTGGGGTTTATCAAAAGAAACATATAATCCGCTTTCATAATGATGCAAAGTTGCATTTTGCAATTCTTGACGGTACCGAATTCGTGCTGTAACTGTCATGTTTTCGCCATTTTCTAATTTTAAATCTTCTCGTATCCAATGAATTTCTGAAGGTTGAACTCGTAAAGTTTTTTTAAATAAACCAGGATGATTGGCACCTTGACCTGTATAGATTGAATTTGATTTTACATCGGTAGCGATAATAAAAAGTGCTTCTTTTGTTCCGCCAACATTTAGTCCTTTTCGTTGCCCGATAGTAAAATAATGAGCGCCTTGATGTTTTCCAACAACTTTCCCGTTTTGTGAAGTATACGAAATTCCTTTGGCTTCAAAAGCTAATTGTTCTTCCAATGAATGAAACTCTGGTATTGGTTGATGGTAAATCGGATTATTGGCATCGATTTCAAAAATCAAGCCTTCTATAGGCTTTAATTGCTGCTGCAGGAATTCGGGCAAACGCACTTTTCCGATAAAGCATAATCCTTGAGAATCTTTCTTTTCGGCTGTAACCAAATCTAATCGAGCAGCAATTTCTCGAACTTCTGATTTATTCAATTCTCCAATTGGAAATAACGATTTCGACAATTGTTCTTGCGATAATTGACATAAGAAATAGGATTGATCTTTGTTGTTGTCTTTCCCTGACAACAATTGGTAAACGGTTTTATCACCTGCTTTTATTTCTCCTTTGCGGCAGTAATGTCCTGTGGCAACATAATCAGCGCCAAGACTTAAAGCAATTTTCATAAAGACATCAAACTTAATTTCGCGATTGCACAACACATCAGGATTTGGCGTTCGTCCCTGCTTGTATTCGTTGAACATATAGTCTACGATTTTTTCTTTGTATTGTTCGCTCAAATCAACTGTTTGGAAAGGAATTCGCAATTTTTCAGCAACAAGCAGTGCGTCATTACTATCTTCGAGCCATGGACATTCATTGGAAATTGTTACCGAATCATCGTGCCAATTTTTCATAAAAAGACCAATAACTTCGTAACCTTGTTCTATGAGCAAATGCGCAGCAACACTTGAATCAACACCTCCAGAAAGCCCTACAACAACTCGTTTCATTTGTAACAAAAATTTTGCTACAAAGTTACCTTAAAATATGTGTAATTTCAAACCTGACAGTAGTTAAACTCTATATGTTAACAGCGAAAGTTATTTAATATCAACTTTTTTATCCGGCTCCATCGCTGGGTCTTTTGGCATGACGGGTCTTTTAAAATTTTTATTTATGTAGTTCATGTTGACTTCTTTCAATTTCCCTTTTTCAAGAACTTTCCACATGCCTACTTTCTTTCCGTTTTTAAAAATACCTTGTCCTACAATCTGGTTATTGGGATCTTTAAAAATAGCTAAACCATCGTATTCTCCATTTTTGTAATTGCTTTCTTCGAGTGCAAAACCGTTTTCAGCATAACTTTTATATTTTCCCTGTTTGATTCCGTTTTTATAACTTGTTTCTTCGGCAATTTTTCCGCTTTGATAAAAAACTTTTCTTACACCTTCTAACTTACCGTTTTTATAGTATTCTGAAGTCATTATATTGGGCAAATCTTCATGATAATATTTCCACTGACCATCAAATTGCTTATTAACAACTTTTCCTTCGCTAACTTTGTTTTTATTTTGATTGTAAAAAATGGTGTAGCACGAATTCTCTTTTGAACTGAATTCTCGGGTTGCAATTACAGTTCCTACTTTGGTATTATCAAAAAATTTGAATGTCCCTCGTTCTTTTCCATGGTCAAAAGTTCCTTCGTATCTAGGACGCTTTGAATCTTCATAAATCCCTTTCCAAATCCCTTGTTTTTTTCCGTTTTCATCTAGTTTATTAAATTCTTGGGCAAAAACCGAAACTGATATAAAAAAAGCTGCTAAAATATATTTCATGTTATCGCTTTGTATTTAAAAAATGTAAAACCTTGGTTGCAAAATTAAACTTATTTAGTAAACGTAAAATAGGCTTATTTAGTATTTCATCCCTATTTCACATGTTCAAAATTACTTCATTTGATTGTATTGACAAAAAGATAAAGAGAACCGATGATTGTTTTAAGAAAATATTAGGAATTTAAATTATTATTTTTATATTTGAAAAAAATTAAACACAAAATCAAATGAAAAAATTAATCAAAAGCATTGCAATAGCAGCACTAGTTTTTACTGCCTTTTCATGTAGTAAGGAAGAACAAAAAAGTTTTCAAAAAGTATCTATTGCGAAATTAGCAACGGTAACACCTGAATTAAGTATTTTTAAAGAAGCTCTTGATGTAACGGGATTAACTGCAACGTTTGAAGACGCAGGAAATTATACTGTATTTGTACCAACCAATACTGCATTTGCTAGCGTTCTTGGCGGAATGACTGTTACTGATTTTAATACCGCTAACCCAGGAGTACTTGCTAAAGTATTAAAATATCATGTTATTGCCAATGCAGGAGTATTGTCTAAAGATTTAACAAATAATCAAAGTGTGGCCACGTTACAAGGTCAAAATATTACAATCAACTTAATTCCAAATACTTATTATCCTGCAATCGATCCAGACTTAAATACGTATGAGCAAACAAGTATTTTTGTAAAAGACGCTATGAATAATTCTTCAAGAGTATTTGCTAGAGATGTTTTAGCTACAAATGGTGTTATACACATTATTGATGCTGTACTGATGCCTTCTAACAATTAAGAAAAGTAACTCTTTTTAAAATTAAACTTCTCAATACTATGGGAAGTTTTTTTTTGCAGTTTTTTTTTAGAAAATAACTTAAAAAAATTTAGTTAAGAACTAAATTATAATTCGTGTCAAAATGTAACAAGATAATTTAGTAAAATAAGTGACTTTAAAAAATCTATTTTATAACATTAATATTTAAATAAAAAAATTTTCATGAAGAACAGAAAGAATATTTATGCTGTCCTAAATAATCGATGTAACGGTTTAGGAAATTACTCCTAATTCAAGAGCTCGGTCATTAGCTGCCTTAATAGCTTTAACTATTGTCTGTTCTAAACTGCCTTTATCGAAAACTTGTAATGCGCTTTCAGTAGTTCCGCCTTTTGAAGCTACTTTAGCAATCCATTCCTCATTAGATAACGAATAACTATTTTGAATTGCAACCGAGCCCATAAACGTTTGATTTACGAGTAATTCCGCTTCTGATTCGTTGAATCCTAAATCTACTGCTGCCAGTATCATTGACTGCATAAAATAAAAAACATACGCTGGTCCACTTCCCGAGATAGCCGTAGCGGCATTAATCAGTTTTTCATTCTCTACATACACTGATTTTCCAGTAGTGTTAATGAGGTTTTGAATGATGAATAATTCTTTTCTATCTACATTGGAAGAGGCTGTAAAAACAGTCATTCCCATTCCGATTTGAGTTGGAATATTAGGCATCGAACGCACAATTTTTGGACACGAAAGTTGGGATTCAATTTTTGATATCGTTATTCCGGCCATGACCGAAAAAATAATCTGACTGTCTTTTAAAAACGGTTTTATATTTTGTGCTAGTGCTTCAAAATCCTGTGGCTTTACGGCGAGAATTACAATATCGAAATCGCTGATTTTTTTATTTGTAATGGATGAAAAATTTGCTATTGGAATAGTACTTTCGGTTATTCTAAAATTTTCATTTCTAACTAAAACAAAAATATCTTCGGGCTTGATAAATCGTGAACTGATAAAACTATTGGCATAAGTCTTGCCCATATTACCATAACCAACTATTAATACTTTCATAGTGATGCAATTAAAAACTCTAATTAAATTTATATTTTGATATAGAGTTTTGAAAATGTATTATTAAAATATTATTTCTTTTTATTTTGGATTTGCTTTTGAGCCTCGGCTTGTTCCATCATTTCTCGCATCTTTTTCTGAAATTTTCCTTCGGTTTTAGGCTTGGTTTTATTTTCTTGAATTTGCGCATGAATTTTATCGCTATTGATAAAATATTTCTTAATGACCAGCATAATTCCGATAGTTATCAAATTAGAAATAAAGTTATATAAACTCAATCCAGAACCATAACTATTAAAGAAAATCAGCATCATTACAGGCGAAACATAAATCATTATTTTCATAATTTTTGCCATGTCGGGCATTCCTTCTTGTTGTGGTGCTGCCATTTGTTGATCGCCAGATGTCATTTTCATGTAAAAGAAAATCGCAATAGCTGCCAAGATTGGGAACAAACTTATATGATCTCCATACAACGGAATATGAAAAGGTAATTTAACTACTTGATCAAAAGATGATAAATCGTCTGCCCAAAGGAACCCTTTTTGTCTTAATTCAAATGCTGATGGGAAGAACTGAAACGAGGCATACATAAACGGTAGTTGTATCAATGCTGGTATGCAACCCGCCATTGGATTCACACCAGCTTTGTTGTATAACTTCATAGTTTCTTGTTGTTTTTTCATAGGATCTTTACTGAATTTTTCTCCTATTTCCATAATTTCAGGACGCAACACTTTCATCTTCGCTTGGGACAAAAATGATTTAAACGTTATAGGCGACATCGCTATTTTTATCATAATCGTAAAAATGATTATAGCAATTCCCAATCCCATAAACGAACTTAAAAATCCAAATAATGGAATAAAAATAAACTTATTTATCCATCCAAAAATCCCCCAACCTAACGGAACAATTTTCTCAAGATTTCGATCGTATTTTTTTAAAGTTTTATAATCTGTTGGCCCAAAATACCAATTCATTTTATAGTCTAACTCCCCATTAGCAAAGGCCAACGGTAGACTTGCTTTATATTGTTTTGTAAAAAGAGTATCCTTTTTTTCGTCATGCACCAAGTTTTGAGAATTCAATTTCGCTTTTTCAAATGGTATTTTGCTTAGTAATATACTTGAAAAAAAATGTTGTTTGTAGGCTATGAAAGTTATTTTTTCGGATGTTTCTTCCTTATTATCGCCTTGTCCCACGTAATCGATTTTTCCGTCATTATGCTCAAAATAAATTTCGGCATAACGATTTTCATAGGCTATACTCCTTTCATTTCTGAAGGTTTTTAAATCCCACTCTAAATCAATTGGTTTTGAAGTATTTAAAATTGTATTTAATCCTTGTGAACGAATATCAAAGTTTACTAAATAGTTATTTGGTGCCAAAACATAGTTGTACTCCAAAAAGGAATTAGCACCCGCTTTCAACTTCATTGATAGTATTTGGTTAACGCCAACTTTAGTTAAAGTGGGTTCAAAAAATAGCTCTTTCGTATTTAAAACCCGGTTGTCTTTTGTTTGTAATTGGAGATTAAAACTGGCGTTATTATCTTTAATCAACTCTACTAACTGACCTGAATTTTTCTTAAGTTTTTCAAAATTCTTTAAAGTAGCTTCAACGATATATCCGCCTTTGTTAGCAATTTTGAGGGTTACATATTCATTTTCTAAAGTGGTAAAATTTTCTTTGGCAGAAGGTAACGTTGCAGAATAAGCAAAACTACCCAAAGTGCCTGCTAGTTTTTTAATTTTAATAGAATCATTTATAGTAGTATCTTTTATAGTTTTTGCCGTGTCAATTGGAGTAGTTATAGTTTTTGTAACTTTTTCGGTTTTAACTTTTTCTTGTTTTTCCTTTAAATCTTTAGTTTTGTTGTTGTACATTATCCACATAATGATAACGAATATCAAACCAAAACCTATAATTGTATTAAAATCAAATTTCTTATTTTCCATTATTTAAACTATTTGTCATCATTGACAGCTTTAGCTATCATTATTTATTTTTATGTTTTACCATTGCGGCCACAAAGCTAACAAAAATTGGGTGCGGATTTGCAACGGTACTTTTATATTCTGGATGGTATTGCACACCTATAAAAAACGGATGGTTTTTGAGTTCAATAATCTCTACTAAACCTGTTTCTGGGTTTATTCCTGAACAAACCAATCCTGCTTTTTCCAACTGTTCTTTATAGGCATTGTTAAATTCATAACGATGGCGATGACGTTCTTCAATTTGGTCTTGATCGTATATTTGATGTGCCAATGTTCCTGTGGCAATATCACATTTCCAAGCACCTAAACGCATGGTTCCACCTTTGTCAGTAATGTTTTTTTGATTCTCCATGATAGAAATTACCGGATGACTTGTTTCTTCATTCATCTCAATAGAATTTGCATGTTTAAGTCCTAAAACGTTTCTTGAATATTCGATAATTGCCATTTGCATTCCTAGACAAATTCCGAAAAAAGGAATGTTTTTTTCCCGAGAATAACGAACTGTGTCAATTTTTCCTTCTATGCCACGACCTCCAAATCCTGGAGCCACTAATATTCCATCTAAATCTTGCAACTGTTCGGCTGCATTGGTTTCATCAATGTATTCCGAATGTATACTAACTACATTTACCTTGGTTTGATTGGCAGCACCAGCATGAATAAACGACTCCAAAATAGATTTATAGGAATCTTGCAACTCTACATATTTTCCAACCAAACCAACGTTTACCGTATGTTTTGGATGTTTCAATCGGTGCAAAAAAGTATTCCAATTTCTTAAATCTGGTGCAGCTTTTTTAGGTAAGTTTAATTTCTTCAAAGCTACCACGTCAAGACCTTCTTCGAGCATTAAATTGGGTACTTCATAAATAGTTGAAGCATCTATAGATTGAATTACAGCCTCTCGTTTCACATTACAGAACAACGCTAATTTTTGGCGCAATTCATCTGATAATTCGCGCTCGGTTCTGCAAACTAAAATATCGGCTTTGATACCACTTTCCATCAAAGTTTTAACGGAATGTTGTGTTGGTTTTGTTTTTAATTCTCCGGCTGCCGCCAAATAAGGAACTAATGTTAAGTGAATTACAATTCCATTGCTTTCGCCTAATTCCCATACCAATTGACGTACTGATTCTATATATGGTAACGATTCTATATCTCCAACCGTTCCGCCAATTTCGGTAATCACTATATCAAAATTGCCTGAATTTCCAAGCAATTGCATTCGTTCTTTGATTTCGTTAGTAATGTGCGGAACCACTTGAACTGTTTTTCCTAAAAATTCGCCTCTTCGTTCCTTTTCAATTACCGAAAGATAGACTCTTCCTGTGGTCACATTATTGGCTTGCGAGGTGGGAACATTCAAAAATCTTTCATAATGACCTAAATCCAAATCGGTTTCTGCGCCATCATCAGTTACATAGCATTCGCCATGTTCGTAGGGATTTAAAGTTCCGGGGTCAACATTTATGTAAGGATCAAATTTTTGAATGGTTGTTCGGTAGCCTCTAGCTTGTAATAACTTGGCTAACGATGCTGCGATAATACCTTTTCCCAAGGAAGAAGTAACGCCGCCTGTAACAAAAATATATTTTGTTTGTATTTGATTCATAGTAGTTTTGTTGGGGACAATTCTCTTGACTTATCCGTACTTGTTGTGTTGTATTTGTTGTAAAAACGAGACAAAAATACGATATATTTTGAAGAAAAATCAATTTGAAAATTAAATTGGTTTTGGATATTGCTTTTTAATCGTATGAACCAATTCCTCCAACCCATTTAATTTGAGTTCGTAAACGAGTTGCAAGGACTCGCCAAGTTGCCCTTTTGGAAATCCTTTATTACTATACCAAACTATGTAATATTCGGGTATGTCAATCAGGTGATATCCTTTGTATTTGCCAAAAGGCATTTTAGTATGGGCTAATTTTATAAGTTGTTGTTGGTTTTTATCCAAAGTCAAAGGTCTTAAAGTTTTAAAAGTGAATTAAAAAACCAAAGAATTTCGACTTTAGAATTTCTGACATTTTACTGAATTACTTCCAGTTAAAAGAAATCACTTTTTTAATATCTGGATGCAGGCTATGGTGCACGGGACAAGTCATTGCGGTTCGCTCTAAAATTGTTTTGGTTTTAGCATCAGCAATAAGATTCATTTCAAAATGGATATGAATTTCAGAAATTCTTCTCGGTTCAACTGCCATAACTTTGGTCACTTCGGCTGTGGTGCCTTTTAATTCAAGATCTAAATCTCTTGCCTTAATTGCCATGATGGTAATCATGCAGGTTGCTAATGAATTTGCCACCAGATCCGTTGGCGAAAATGCTTCTCCTTTTCCCTGGTTATCTGTTGGTGCATCCGACAAGATTTCTGTCCCCGACTGCATGTGCATTGACGAGGTTCGCAATTCGCCTAAATATCTAACAATAGATGTAGCCATTACAATGCTTTTTTTATAGTTAAATCAGTGTCGTAATACAAAATGTAAATTCCATTGTTGGCATAGCCGTACGTTGCATTGGAGACATATTCAAATTTGTTTTCTATTTGTTCTGATGAAGAGGATTGAACAGTTTCTTCAAACGTTTGATCTTGTGATAATCGAAGTAAGGTATCGAAAGTGACATCAAAGCCTCGAATGGCATATTGATTGGGCAGGATTTTATTTAATTTTTTATATTTTGCATCAAATTGATTGGCTTCATCTGTTTCGTTGGGTCTAGAAAATGATGGATATAATAGTTTTAATTTGGTTAGTCTTGTCAACGAAATTTCCTCAAAGTCAAAGGTTTCATTGGGTTCTAAAATCACTAATTGCACTTGATAGTCCTTTTGTGCATTCAACATGGCGGTTGTGGTGGCTAAAATCATTCCTGTTTTTTCGGACGCAAGTACTACATAATTAAGTTTGTCTTTTTGAAATAATAGTTTTAAACTATCTGCAATGACTGTTCCTTTTTCGCTCAATCCCATTATTTTAACTTGTGGTTGCGTGGTTTGAATATATTGTTTGACACTCCCTTTTTTTGAATCAATCACTGCAATGATATTACCGTCTTTTGCTTTCATATAGTCAAAAATAGAACTTCGTAAAACCTCCATTAATGGCATGGACTGGTACAAATTAGGATATTTTTTCCCATCTTCTTTTGACATCGGAGAAATAACAGGTGTTTTTGTTGATGCTACCAATTCGGCCAGTTTTTCTACATTGGATTGATAAAATGGACCAACAATTGCATCCATAGTTTGTAGACTATTTTGTTGCACTAACGCCGCTACATTGGATGAATTTTTAGTTTCTTGTGAGTCCAAAATTTTTATATCTACATTCATACCTAACACTTTCGCAGAGTCAATTGCCATTAAGGCTCCCGAATAAAAATCCAAAGTAAGGTTTAAGAATTTATCTTTCTTTAACCTAGCTTGTGTAGAGTTTATAGTATCGCTTTCTATCTTTGTTATATTAAACGGAAAAAGTAATGCGAGTTGTTTCCTCGCATTAGTGTTTATTGATTTCATTAAATTTCCTTGTTCTTTTTTGACAGGTTCCTTTCGTTGTCCTTTGGGAACCCGCAGTATCATTCCCAGTTTTACTCCTTTTTTTAATTCGGGATTCAATGATAGCAACTCTTGCTCTGTCATGCCATAATCTGCGGCGATACTGGCAGCAGTATCTTTTTGTTTTACAACGTACTCTTCCAAATATTTTTTGGTGCCCGAAGTTGATATTGTTAAAGGAGGTGATTTTGTTATTACTGTTGCCGGTTTTGTAGTTTCAGTACTGTTTCCCGCAGGAGCATTTCCCGAAATCACAAGCTTATATCCAATAGGAAAATCCGAGATAATTTGAGGATTTAAACGTTCTAACTCGGCAATAGTTATATTATATTTTTTGGAAATACCGTATTTTGTTTCTTTGGGTTCAATAATATGATAGGTAATTCCTGCTTTTGAAGTTTCTGCATTAGCTTGTATTTTGGGAACGGTTCCTTTAGAAGGTACTACTTTAGGAGCGGCTACTTTTGGCGTACTTATTGCAACTTTTGAAATTTCAGTTGGCGTTGCAGTAGTCTTACTTGGAGCGTCTGCAGCATTAGGAAGTTTAACGCTCATTCCTATTTTCAATCCGTTGTTTAGTAAATCACCGTTAGCAGCTTTAAGCTGATCAATAGTTATTTTGTATAGTTTCGACAAACTGTACAAGGTTTCTTTAGGTTGTACCAAATGCGTACTTGGATTGGTGTTTTTTGGTGGAATTGTAGTGCTATTTACGTTTGTTTTTGGAGCCATATATGCAGCAACTTCTCCTGAAGGTGGTATTAACAATACGCTATCTAACTGAATTCCGTTTTGAGAATCGGGATTAAGCTTATAAATATCATAGGGTGTGACCTTATATTTTTGAGCAATTAGGGTAACTGTTTCTCCTTTAGCAACAGTATGCTTAATATATTTTTCTTGTTTTGCCATCAGTGAAATTGTAAAGCAAAAAATAAAAAGTAAAGCGTAAATAATTCGGTTTTTCATGTATTTATCAATTAATTCAATGTCTAAAGTTAACAAAACTTTTCAATATCAATTCTTAAAGCTAATATTTTCATTAACTTTTTTGTGTTAACAAATATTATTCCCATTCTATAGTGGCTGGCGGTTTTGAGCTAATGTCATACACTACTCTATTGACACCTTTCACTTTATTGATAATTTCATTGGATATTTTCATCAAAAATTCATAGGGCAAATGCACCCAATCTGCAGTCATTCCGTCTGTAGATTCTACAGCTCTTAAGGCAATTACCTTTTCATACGTTCGCTCATCACCCATTACTCCCACGCTATTTACAGGAAGCAAAATCGCGCCTGCTTGCCATACTTTATCATACAAACCGTGTTCTTTTAAACCCTCAATAAAAATAGCATCCACTTCCTGCAGGATTCTAATTTTTTCTGGTGTGATGGCTCCTAAAATTCTTATCGACAATCCCGGACCAGGAAATGGATGCCTGCCCAAAAGTTCTGGGTCGATGCCCAATGTTTTCCCTACTCTACGCACTTCATCTTTGAACAACATCCGCAAAGGTTCCGCTATTTTAAGTTTCATATAATCGGGCAAACCGCCAACATTGTGATGTGACTTGATGGTTGCCGAGGGTCCTTTCACAGAAATTGATTCAATAACATCGGGGTAAATTGTTCCTTGAGCCAACCAAGTTACATCTTTAATTAAATGTGCTTCTTCATCAAAAACTTCAATAAAAGCATTGCCTATGACTTTTCTTTTGGCTTCTGGATCTTCGAGGCCTTCTAATGCACTCATAAATTTTGATGAAGCATCAACACCTTTTACATTCAGTCCCATGTTTTTGTATTGATGCAATACATTTTCGAATTCATTTTTTCGAAGCAAACCGTTGTTGACAAAAATACAATACAGGTTTTTGCCAATGGCTTTATGCAATAAAACTGCTGCCACAGTAGAATCTACGCCACCTGAAAGTCCTAATACTACTTTATCATTTTTTATTTTTTCCTGCATTTCTTTCACGCATTCTTCGACAAAAGCATTCGGTGTAAAGTTTTGAGGAACATGCGCAATTTTTACAAGAAAATTTTCCAAGATTTGCTTTCCATCCGTTGAATGATAGACCTCGGGGTGAAACTGAATGGCATAAGTTGCTTCGCCTTCAATTCGATAAGCAACATTTTCTACATCTTTGGTACTGGCTAATTTAACGCCGTTGGTCGGCAAATGTTTGATGGTGTCGCTATGACTCATCCAAACCTGTGATTGGCTGTTTACGTTTTCAAACAAAGTTTCACCGTCTTTGATATAAGATAAATTGGCTCTTCCATATTCCCTAATATTGGACGCTGCTACTTCTCCGCCCGAAAAATGTGCCAAATATTGAGCCCCATAACATACGGCAAGCAGCGGCAATTTGCCCCGAATATTCGACAAATCGATTTGCAAAGCGTCTTGTGAACGAACAGAATAGGGACTTCCGCCAAGAATGACAGCTTTGTAAGACGATAAATCTGTTGGAAAATGATTGTAGGGGAAAATTTCGCAGAATATATTTAACTCCCGAACTCTTCTCGCAATAAGTTGTGTGTATTGCGAACCGAAATCTAAAATAAGTACGTTGTGTTGCATGTGCAAAAGTACAATTCCCGATTGGAAATAAAAATAGTCGGGCTTTATTCTTTATGATAATCAAAGGAAAATCGTGACAAAAGAAAAATAGGCTAAGCATAAATAAAAAAACACCTCAATTGAGATGCTTTTTATTTATAATTAAGTGAAAATTACTTCTGCTTGAACGCTCTCACTCCCGGGAAATAAGCAGTATCACCTAATTCCTCTTCTATTCTTAATAACTGATTGTATTTTGCCATACGGTCTGAACGCGAAGCTGAACCCGTTTTGATTTGGCCACAGTTTAATGCTACTGCTAAATCGGCAATTGTATTGTCTTCGGTTTCTCCTGAACGGTGCGACATTACTGAAGTATAGCCGGCGTTGTGCGCCATGTTTACGGCAGCAATGGTTTCTGTCAAGGTGCCAATTTGGTTTACTTTCACTAAAATTGAATTGGCAATTCCTCCTTTAATTCCGCGAGATAAACGCTCCACATTGGTCACAAATAAATCATCGCCAACCAACTGGATTTTGTTTCCTATCAGTTCGGTTAAGTATTTCCAGCCTTCCCAATCGTCTTCGTACATTCCGTCTTCGATAGAAATTATAGGATAGTTTGTTGCCAATGATACTAGATATTCAGCTTGCTCTTGTGAGGATCTAATTTTTCCGGTTGCCCCTTCAAATTTGGTATAATCGTATTTTCCATTTACATAAAATTCAGAAGCAGCACAGTCTAAAGCTATCATTACTTCGTCACCAAATTTATAACCGGCATTCTCAACAGCTTTTTTGATGGTGTCTAAAGCATCTTCTGTTCCGCCCGCTAAATTGGGCGCAAAACCACCTTCGTCGCCTACAGCAGTAGACAAACCTCTATCATGCAATACTTTTTTTAGATTATGAAAAATTTCTGTTCCCATTTGCATAGCATGTGAAAACGAAGTGGCTTTTACCGGCATAATCATGAATTCCTGAAACGCAATTGGCGCATCAGAGTGTGAGCCACCGTTTATAATGTTCATCATTGGCACCGGCAAAGTGTTTGCCGAAACGCCGCCAACATAACGATACAATGGCAACCCAAGTTCATTGGCAGCCGCTTTGGCAACAGCCAGAGAAACACCCAAAATAGCATTGGCGCCAAGGTTAGATTTATTAGGCGTTGCATCGAGTTCAATCATTAAATTGTCAATATAATTTTGTTCAAAAATAGAAACCCCAATTAGTTCGGGTGCTATAATAGCATTCACATTGTGTACCGCTTTTGAAACCCCTTTTCCCATATACGCTTTTCCACCATCTCTTAATTCTACTGCTTCGTGTTCGCCAGTAGAAGCACCAGAGGGAACTGCAGCTCTACCTAAAACACCATTTTCGGTTACTACATCAACTTCAATGGTTGGATTTCCTCTGGAGTCAAGAATTTGTCTTGCGTGAACTTTTATGATAATGCTCATTTTGAATTTGTTTAAAATTTTAATAAAGTTCAAATTTAAGAAATTTAAAAAATAGATGATTACTTTTTTACACAACTTATAAACGCAATCGTTTTAGTAGTTATCTCTTATAATTATATAAGTTTAAAATATTATTTCACAACACGCCGCCTTACTATTGGGCATAAATTTGTATCAATAATCAAACTATATATCATGAAAAATTCTACTATTACAATCAGCCACGTATTTAATTCTTTATTACTGATTTGCTCTTTTTTAATTATTGGTCTTATGCCAACAATTTCGCAATCTCAAAATTATAGAACTATTGATGCTTACATGGATGATTTTGTGAAAAATGAATTATTTGTTAAAAAATCGTTGATGGACTATTCCATTACTATAGTTGAATCACAAATGTATTCGAGAACAAAAACTACAGCGGTAAGAATCATAGAAAAATTAGAAAAAATAAATACTATCATGAGAAATAGCAAAAATGGTTTTGAAGGTAACACCATGCTCAAAGATGGTTTTATAAAAATGAATCAAAAAACCATTGATTGTTTACAAAATGGAAGTTTGATTTTAAACGATTACGAATATCAAAGTTCGTTACCACTTTCCCAAATATCTGAAAACCTCAATCGTAAAGAAAACGAACTTATTACTTATTATCAGGAACTTAAAAATTTCGAGATTACCAAAAAAACTTTTGCTTTAAACAATAGAATACATCTTAACGGTAAGAATAGAAAAAATATTTTAGAGTACAATGCCTATCAAAACATATTGTTTTATAAAATGAATGTCATTGATGAGAAGCTAACCGCAGTAATAAACGCTAAAGATAAAAAAGGTTTTTCTGACTGTTTAGATGTGATTGCGTTAATGCATCAAGAAATCATTATAAAAACCAACCTGTATAAAAATGATTATAAAGACACTACTCTTAATGATGCTAACGTGGCGTACTCTAATTTTATAGTTGGTCAAAAAGATAAACTTAACGATTTATTTAACAGTTATGCTGATGCCTATAATGCACTGCAACAACTAAAAAATCCTTTACATCCTCAAACAAACCTCAACATTGATGCTTATAACAATGCGGTTAAAACATTTAATATCAATAAGAATTTGTTTTATACCGTGTTCAATTCGATACAATTAAACAAAGTCAAAATGTATAATAATTGGTTAACTACCAATAGTTCTTTCTTAAAAAACAACGGTCAGTTTGAAAGTATTTACGACAGATATGTTTATAACGATTAATATTATTTATTGAAGTTTTAAACATAAAAAGGTCAAAACTTACACATTTTGTAAGCTTTGACTTTTTTTAATATTTTCTATAAAAGTATCAAACAAATATTCCGAATCATGCGTGCCAGGACTTGCTTCTGGATGGTATTGCACCGAGAAAACATTCTTTGATTTCATGCGCATTCCCGCAACAGTATTATCATTGATGTGATAATGTGTGATTTCCAAATCGTTATGCTTTTCTAATAATTCTTTATTAACGGCAAATCCATGATTTTGCGAAGTGATTTCTCCTTTTCCGGTTAGGATATTCATAACTGGATGATTAATTCCCCGATGTCCATTAAACATTTTATAGGTGGAAACGCCATTTGCCAAACCAATAATTTGATGCCCTAAACAGATTCCGAAAACAGGTTTATCAGAAGCAATCATTTTTTGGGCAGTACTGATTACTTGTTCTAATGGTTCCGGGTCACCCGGTCCGTTTGACAAGAAATAGCCATCGGGATTGAAAGATTTCATATCTTCGAATGTTGTGTTGTATGGAAACACTTTGATATAGCAATCTCTTTTGGCAAGGTTTCTTAAGATGTTTCTTTTGATACCTAAATCTAAAGCTGAAATTTTATAAGTGGCGTTTTCTTTTCCAAAAAAATAGGGTTCAGTTGTCGATACTTTTGACGCTAATTCCAAGCCTTTCATATCGGGAACACTTTTTAATTGAGTTTTTAATTCTGCTACGGAAGTTCCGTCGGTGCAAATTACTGCATTTTGGGCACCGTTGTCACGGATGTAACTTACCAAAGCTCTTGTATCGACATCTGAAATGCAAATGAGGTTTTGCTTTTCGAAATAGTCAAACAGATTGCTTTGAGAATCGGGGCGCGAATGGTTAAAGCTGAAGTTTTTACAAACTAATCCTGAAATCATAATTTTTTCAGATTCTACTTCATTGGCGTTTACACCGTAGTTTCCGATGTGTGGATTGGTGGCTACTATGATTTGCCCAAAGTAAGACGGATCGGTAAAAATTTCTTGATACCCAGTCATACCCGTGTTAAAACAAACTTCTCCAAAGGTTTTTCCTTGAATCCCGATTGATTTGCCGCGAAAGATAGTTCCGTCGGCGAGTAGTAAAATGGCAGAGGTTTTTGTAGTGTGTTGCATAGTTACTTGTGTTTGTCCTTCGACTGCGCTCAAGGTTACAGTTTAGTTGTTGTAATCACAAATTTATTTATTTACGTTCAATTTTAAAAAAAGAATTATTAGAGTTTATAAACATTCCGATAGTTCCATTTTAGCCCCGATTGTAGTGGAAATCCTTTTTGTTGTTTTTAAGAGAAGCGTCTCGACTTCGTTAGATGTGACAAAAACAATAAAAAGATTGGAACGGAAAGCGGGAATATGGATTTTTAATAGAGCCCCGACGATTCGCTCTCAATTTCAATAGAATCTGAAACGAGTTCAGATTAAAAAAAAAGGATAAACAAAACTGTTTATCCTTTTTATATTTATGAGTTAACAATCATTATGCCTTTTCTTCTTTTGATTCTTCATCAGAAGCTGGTGCTTCAGGAGTTTCTTCAGCTGCTGGAGTTTCTGCTTCTGCAACTGGAGTTTCTTCAACAACTTCTGGAGTTTGCACTTCATCAACAGGAGTTTCCACTATTTCCTCTACTACTGGTGCAGATTCTTCTACGATTGGAGCAACTTCTTGTACAACTGGGGCTAGAGTAGCAACAGGTGTGGTCGTTTTTTTAGCACGACGCGTTCTTCCTTTTTTCTCTTCTTTTTTACCTCCGTTATATAGTTCGTTGAAGTCAACTAATTCAATCATTGCCATATCAGCATTATCTCCCAAACGGTTCCCCATTTTAATAATACGAGTATAGCCTCCTGGACGATCGCCAACTTTTGCAGCTACATCTCTGAACAAATCGGTTACTGCATATTTGCTACGTAAGTAAGCAAAACAGATACGACGATTGTGAGTTGTGTCGTCTTTTGATTTTGTAATAAGCGGCTCAACGAATTGTTTGAGTGCTTTGGCTTTAGCAACAGTAGTATTAATACGTTTGTGCTCTATAAGAGAACATGCCATATTAGCCAACATAGATTTTCTATGTCCTGTTTGTCTGCTTAAGTGATTTACTTTTTTTCCGTGTCTCATTGCTATTCTAAATTTAAACCTTACGGGTTTAGATTATTCTTTATCTAATTTATATTTACCTAAATCCATTCCGAACGTTAAATTCTTGTTGGCAACCAATTCGTCTAACTCTGTTAGTGATTTTTTACCGAAGTTACGGAACTTCATAAGGTCATTTTTGTTGAAAGATACAAGATCTCCAAGCGTATCAACTTCTGCTGCTTTCAAACAATTCAAGGCTCTTACGGATAAATCCATATCAACTAATTTTGTTTTAAGCAATTGTCTCATATGTAATGATTCCTCATCATAAGATTCAGTTTGAGCAATTTCATCAGCTTCAAGGGTAATTCTCTCATCAGAGAATAACATAAAGTGGTGAATTAAAACTTTTGCGGCTTCGGTTAAAGCATCTTTTGGATTGATTGAACCATCAGTTTTGATTTCGAAAACTAATTTTTCATAATCTGTTTTTTGCTCCACACGGAAGTTTTCAATAGCATACTTCACATTTTTTACAGGAGTAAAAATAGAATCCGTAAATATTGTTCCGATGGCGGAGTTTTGTTTTTTGTTCTCTTCTGCAGGAACATAACCACGACCTTTCTCGATAGTTAATTCCATATTAAGATTTACTTTGCTATCAAGGTTACAAATAACCAATTCTGGATTCAACACCTGGAAACCAGATATGAATTTTTGAAAATCGCCAGCTGTAATTTGATCTTTTCCTGAAATTGAAATAGAAACTGTTTCATTATCTACATCTTCAATCTGACGTTTGAAACGTACTTGTTTTAGATTTAGAATAATTTCTGTAACATCTTCTACAACTCCTGAAATTGTTGAAAACTCATGCTCAACACCATCAATTCTGATAGAGGTGATTGCATAACCTTCTAACGCTGAAAGTAAAACTCTTCTAAGTGCATTACCAACTGTCAATCCGTATCCTGGTTCTAAAGGTCTGAATTCAAACTTGCCTTCAAAATCGGTTGAATCGATCATGATAACTTTATCGGGTTTCTGAAAATTAAATATTGCCATAATTTAGACTAATGTCAATTATTATTTGTTGTACAATTCGACGATTAACTGCTCTTTAATATTTTCCGGGATTTGAAGTCTTTGCGGAACAGAAACAAAAGTTCCTTCCATAGTGTCATTATTCCAAGTAATCCATTCATATACATGAGATGAATTAGCTAATGAACTACCTATTGCTTCAACAGATTTAGATTTTTCGCGAACGGCTACTTTATCACCTGGTTTCAAGTGGTAAGATGGAATGTTAACCAATTCTCCGTTAACAGTAACGTGACGGTGAGAAACGATTTGGCGTGCTGCTCTTCTTGAAGGAGCAATTCCCATTCTGAAAACTACGTTATCTAATCTAGCTTCGCATAATTGTAAAAGGATTTCACCAGTTACACCTTTAGAAGCTGCTGCTTTTTCGAATAAATTCCTGAATTGTTTTTCTAAAATTCCATAAGAATATTTAGCTTTTTGCTTTTCCATCAATTGGACAGCGTACTCAGATTTCTTACCTCTTTTTTTAGCCATCCCGTGTTGTCCAGGAGGATAATTTCTTTTTTCGAAGGCTTTGTCTTCTCCGAATATCGCTTCTCCGAATTTACGGGCGATTCTTGTACTTGGACCAGTATATCTTGCCATTTTAAATTTTTTTAAGATAGAGATTATGAATTCAGGTCGAATCCTTCGATAATCTTAATTCTATCTTGGTTATACTATAATTATACTCTACGTCTTTTAGGAGGACGACATCCGTTGTGTGGCATTGGAGTAACGTCAATGATTTCTGTTACTTCAATTCCTGAATTGTGTATCGACCTGATAGCAGACTCACGCCCGTTACCTGGTCCTTTAACATACACTTTTACTTTTTTAAGTCCAGCTTCTAATGCTACTTTACCACAATCTTCTGCTGCCATTTGAGCTGCGTACGGAGTGTTCTTTTTAGAACCTCTGAAGCCCATTTTACCTGCTGATGACCACGAAATAACTTCACCTTTTTTATTGGTTAACGAAATGATGATGTTGTTAAAAGTTGCATTAATATGCGCTTCGCCTGTTGATTCAACGATAACTTTACGTTTTTTTATAGTCGCTTTAGCCATATTACTTAATTATTTAGTTGCCTTTTTCTTGTTAGCAACAGTTTTTCTTTTACCTTTTCTTGTTCTAGAGTTGTTTTTAGTTCTTTGTCCTCTTAAAGGAAGACCAGATCTATGACGGATACCTCTATAACATCCAATATCCATTAAACGTTTGATGTGCAATGAAACTTCTGACCGAAGTTCACCTTCAATTTTGTAATACGATACGGCATCACGAATTGCTCCGATTTCGTCATCGTTCCAATCTTGAACTTTTGTATCTTGGCTAACTTGAGCTTTTTCTAAAACCTCAATAGCTCTACTTTTTCCTACTCCGAAAATATAGGTTAAAGCGATAACTCCTCTCTTGTTTTTTGGGATGTCTACCCCTGCTATTCTTGCCATAATTATCCTTGTCTTTGTTTAAATCTAGGATTTTTTTTATTGATTACATATAATACGCCGTTTCTTCGTACAATCTTGCACTCGGCACTTCTCTTTTTAACTGATGTTCTTACTTTCATTGTAAATTTTATTTTGACTTTTGTCTTTTGGCTATAAGTTTAAATGCTTATTGCTTTCTGCTTACTGCTTTTTAATATCTATAAGTAATTCTTGCTTTTGACAAATCATAAGGACTCATTTCTAGTTTTACTTTGTCACCAGGTAACAATTTGATATAATGCATTCGCATTTTACCAGAAATATGAGCAATTACAATATGTCCGTTTTCTAATTCTACACGAAACATTGCATTTGATAATGCTTCGATAATTGATCCGTCTTGTTCTATTGCTGATTGTTTTGCCATAAAAATTAAGCTACCGCTTTTCTATTTTTACCACTTTTCATCAATCCATCATAGTGTTTATTCAATAAATAAGAATTTATTTGCTGAATAGTATCGATGGCCACACCAACCATGATGATTAATGAGGTACCTCCATAAAACATTGCCCAAGATTGTTGCACACCAAGACCTACAATAATTGCTGGGAACACAGCTATCAAAGCAAGAAATAATGAACCAGGGAATGTTATTAAAGACATGATTCTATCTAAAAAATCTGCTGTGTCAATTCCTGGTTTTACACCTGGTATGAATCCACCGCTTCTTTTTAAATCATCAGCCATTTTATTTGTTGGAACTGTAATTGCTGTGTAAAAGAATGTGAAAATAACTATTAAAGATGCAAACACTAAACAATACCAAAACCCAAACATGTTACTAAAAGTTCCTGCAATAGATTGAGAAGTTTCGGATTTAGAAAGTCCTGCAACTGCGGCTGGAATAAACATAATTGCTTGAGCAAAAATGATAGGCATTACCCCTGCAGAATTAAGTTTCAATGGAATCCATTGTCTGTTTCCTCCCATCATGTCTTGTTCGAAATCACCTGTTGTAGTACGACGTGCATATTGTACAGGAATCTTTCTAACAGCCATAACTAATAATACACAAGCTATAATTACTAATAACCACACAATAATTTCAATTACTAGCAACATTGGTCCACCATTATTATTGGTAACTTTGGAAGTAAATTCTTGAAATAAAGCTTGTGGTAATCTTGCTAGAATTCCGACCATAATTAATAACGAAATACCATTACCAATACCTTTATCTGTAATTTTTTCACCTAACCACATGGCAAAAATAGTACCTGTTGTTAAAATTAAAACAGAAGAAAACAAAAACGAGAAAGAATCAAATCCTAAAAGAAAAGCGCTATTGGGCAGAGTTCTGTATAAATTATAAATGTAACCTGGACCTTGTACTAGCGTGATCGCAATGGTTAACCATCTCGTAATTTGATTTAATTTCTTTCTTCCACTCTCACCATCTTTTTGTAATTTTTGTAGATAAGGTATTGCAATACCCATTAACTGAACAACAATTGAAGCAGATATATATGGCATAATTCCCAAAGCAAAGACAGACGCTTTCGAAAAAGCACCACCAGTAAACATATCTAGTATTGAACCAATACCTTTATTTGTTTGGCCAGCCAAGCTGTGCAACTGTGTGGCGTCAATACCGGGTAGCGTAACATGCGCACCAAATCTGTAAACTAATAACAGTCCAAGGGTAACCAAAATTCTATTTTTTAGCTCCTCTATTTTCCAAATATTACTAAATGATTCAAAAAAGTTCTTCATTGATATAGCAATTATAGGGTTACAGCTTCTCCACCCGCAGCCTCAATTGCCGCTTTTGCAGTAGCCGTAAATTTGTGGGCTGTTATTTTTAATTTTGATTTCAATTGTCCTCTACCAAGAATTTTAACCAGTTCATTTTTTGTAGCCAATCTATATTCAACAAATACTGAAAAATCTACAGTATCTGTTACAATACCGTTATCAACTAATAATTGAAGATTGTCAAGATTAATGCCTTGATATTCTTTACGATTGATGTTTGTAAAACCAAACTTAGGCACACGTCTTTGAAGAGGCATTTGACCACCTTCAAAACCAATTTTTTTAGAATAACCAGAACGAGACTTGGCTCCTTTGTGACCTCTTGCTGAAGTACCACCTTTACCAGATCCTTCTCCTCTACCTAATCTTTTATTTTGATTGTGTGTAGAACCTTCAGCAGGTTGTAAGTTACTTAAATTCATAACTATGATTTATTTTTTAACTTCCTCTACGGAAACTAGATGTTTAACTTTATTTATCATTCCAAGGATTGCAGGATTTGAATCATGCTCCACAGTTTGTCCCATTTTACGTAGACCCAAAGCCTCTAATCCTCTTTTTTGTGTAAGTGGACAATTGATTTTGCTTCTAACTTGTTTTACTAATAATTTAGCCATAATTTCCTTGAATTAACCTTTAAAAACTTTTTCTAAAGAAATACCTCTTTGTTTTGCAACAGTAACAGCACTTCTCATTTGTAGTAAAGCATCAAAAGTTGCTTTTACCACATTATGAGGGTTTGATGAACCTTGTGATTTTGATAATACATCATGAATACCAACTGATTCAAGAACCGAACGAACAGCTCCACCAGCAATAACTCCTGTACCATGAGATGCTGGCATCAAAAATACTGCAGCTCCACCAAATTTTCCTTTTTGTTCGTGAGGAACTGATTGTCCGCTCAAAGGTATTCTAACAAGATTTTTCTTTGCGTCTTCTACTGCTTTTGCAATTGCTTCAGAAACGTCTTTAGATTTACCTAATCCGTGACCAACTACTCCATTTTCATCACCTACAACAACAATCGCAGAAAAACCAAATGCTCTTCCTCCTTTTGTTACTTTGGTAACACGATTTACACTTACCAGACGATCTTTCAATTCAAGACCACTAGGTTTTACTAATTCTACATTTTTGTATTTAGACATAATATATTAGAATTTAAGCCCAGCCGCTCTTGCGCCTTCTGCTAATGATTTAATACGACCGTGATATAAATAACCTCCTCTATCAAAAGTAACTTCTGTAATTCCAGCTTTTAACGCTTTTTCAGCTACTAGTTTTCCAACTGCTGTTGCTACTTCAGTGCTAGTACCTTTAGTATCTACTCCTTTATCTTTTGATGATGCAGCCAATAAAGTAATTCCATTCACATCATCAATTAGTTGTGTATAGATTTCTTTATTACTTCTAAATACAGATAATCTTGGTCTTGAAGCGGTTCCGCTTACAATCTTTCTGATTCTGTATTGTATCCTTTGTCTTCTTTCAGATTTTGTTAATGACATAATGCTAATTTTTTAAGCTGATTTACCTGCTTTTCTTCTTAATACTTCACCAACAAACTTAACACCTTTTCCTTTGTAAGGCTCTGGTTTACGGAAACCTCTGATTTTAGCAGCAATTTGACCTATTAATTGTTTGTCGAAAGATGTTAACTTAACAATTGGATTTTTACCTTTTTCTGAAATAGTTTCTAATTTAACTTCTGAAGCTAATTCTAAAACTATGTTATGAGAAAATCCTAATGCTAAATCTAATTTTTGTCCTTGATTTGAAGCTCTATAACCTACTCCAACCAATTCTAACTCTTTAGTAAAACCTTCAGATACTCCTGTAACCATATTATTGATTAATGACCTGTATAATCCGTGTTTTGCTCTGTGATCTTTACTATCAGACGGTCTTTCAACTATGATTTGACCTTCTTCAACTTTTACTGCTACGTCAGCGTAGTCTTGCGTAAGTTGACCTAATTTTCCTTTTACAGTAACTGTAGTTTCGTTTACTTCAACAGTTACACCTGCAGGAATTGAAATTGGATTTTTACCTATTCTTGACATTGATTAACAGATTTAATTAGTATACGTAGCAAAGTACTTCTCCACCAACGTTTAATTGTTTGGCTTGCTTTCCGGTCATTAGACCTTTAGAAGTCGAAACAATAGCAACACCCAGTCCGTTAAGAATTCTTGGGATTTTTGAAGAACCAGCATATTTACGTAAACCTGGTTTGCTAATTCTTTGGATATCTTTGATTACAGACTCTTTAGTATCTTTATCATACTTCAAAGCTATTTTAATAGTTCCTTGAACAGAACTATCATCAAATTTGTAACTTAAGATATATCCTTGATCGAATAAAATTTTTGTGATTTCTTTTTTTAAATTAGATGCTGGAATTGCAACCACTTTGTGGTTTGCCATCACTGCATTTCTAACTCTCGTAAGATAATCTGCAATTGGATCTGTATACATTTGTATAAATTTGCGGTTATGGTTTTCAACTAGTACTCACTAAATGAACCTTTAACCAATTGATAATTTGTTTTTGATTACCAAGAAGCTTTTCTTACTCCTGGAATTAATCCTTGGTTTGCCATTTCACGGAAAGTTACACGTGAAAGACCAAATTGACGCATATAACCTCTTGGTCTCCCAGTTAGTTTACAACGATTATGCATACGTACTGGTGAAGCATTTTTTGGTAATTTTTGCAAGCCTTCATAATCTTTAGCTTGTAATAAAGCTTTTCTTTTTTCAGCGTACTTTGCTACCGTTTTTTCTCTTTTAACCTCACGGGCTTTCATTGATTCTTTAGCCATAACTTAATTCTTTTTAAAAGGTAATCCTAATTCAGCCAATAACGACTTTGCTTCTTTATCAGTGCTTGCCGTTGTTACGAAAGTTATATCCATACCTGATATTTTGTTTACTTTATCAATATCAATTTCTGGGAAAATGATTTGTTCTGTAACACCAAGGTTGTAATTACCTCGTCCATCAAAACCCGTAGCTTTGATACCACTAAAATCTCTAACACGTGGCAAAGACGAAGTAATAAGTCTGTCTAAAAACTCATACATTCTTTCTCCTCTTAATGTAACTTTAGCTCCAATTGGCATACCTTTTCTCAATTTGAATGAAGCAACGTCTTTCTTTGAAATTGTAGATACAGCCTTTTGTCCAGTAATCTTTGTTAACTCATCAACTGCATAGTCAACCAGCTTTTTATCAGATACTGCAGCTCCAACTCCACGGCTCAAAATGATTTTTTCCAATTTTGGAACTTCCATTACGTTTTTATAACCGAATTCTTCTTTAAGAGCAGCAATTACTCTGTCTTTATATTCTTGCTTAAGTCTAGGTGTATATTCCATAACTATGCTTTATTAACTTTTTTAGAATCTTTTTTCACTGAACCTTTAGTTGAATCAGCACCGCTTACCAAAGAAAGGTTTGAGATGTGTATAGGAGCTTCCATCTTAACGATTCCGCCTTGTGGGTTTTTAGCACTTGGTTTTGTATGTTTCGATACCATGTTCACGCCTTCAACGATCGCTTTATTTTTCTCTCTGTATACACGTGTAATTTTACCTGTTAAACCTTTATGGTCACCAGCTATCACTTTTACAGTATCTCCAGATTTTACTTTTAACTTTATCATCTTACTATGAATTAAAGCACCTCAGGCGCTAATGATACAATTTTCATGAATTGTTTTTCACGAAGTTCTCTTGCAACTGGACCAAAAACACGAGTTCCTCTCATTTCTCCTGCAGCATTCAAAAGAACACATGCATTATCATCGAAACGGATATAAGAACCATCGGCTCTTCTCACTTCTTTTTTAGTACGTACTACAACTGCAGTTGAAACAGCACCTTTTTTAACGTTACCGTTCGGCGTTGCATCTTTGATTGAAACTACAATTTTATCTCCAACAGAGGCATAACGACGTTTCGTTCCTCCTAATACACGAATAGTCAAAACTTCTTTTGCTCCTGTGTTATCTGCGACTTTTAGTCTTGATTCTTGTTGTACCATAATTATTTAGCTCTTTCAATGATTTCAACCAATCTCCAACATTTAGTTTTTGATAAAGGTCTTGTTTCCATGATTTTTACTGTATCACCAATGTTACAGTCATTTGTTTCGTCGTGTGCATGAAACTTTTTAGTTTTCAATACGAACTTACCATATAATGGGTGTTTTACTCTAGTTACCTGTGCAACAACAATAGACTTGTCCATTTTGTTTGATGTAACTACACCAATTCTTTCTTTTCTTAAATTTCTTTTATCTTCCATTTTAGCAGAATACAATTATTGTAACTCTCTTTTAGTTAGCTCTGTTACCACTCTGGCAACCGCTCTTCTAGCACTTCTGATTTGAAGTGGATTAGTAATCGGTGAAATAGCATGTGCGGACTTTAAATCCATATAAGCTCTTCTCAATTCAGTAAGTTTAACTTGTAACTCAGCTGCGGATAGATTTATAATTTCTGATTGTTTCATAATTAATTTTTGATTATGCTTCGAAATCTCTAGCAACTACAAATTTAGTTTTTACAGGAAGTTTTTGTGCAGCAAGACGTAAGGCCTCTTTTGCGATAGATAGTGGAACTCCACCAACTTCAAACATAATTTTTCCTGGTTTTACAACAGCAGCCCAATATTCGACTGCACCTTTTCCTTTACCCATACGTACTTCAAGAGGTTTCTTTGTGATGGGTTTATCTGGAAATATATTTATCCATAATTGTCCTTCTCTCTTCATGTAACGAGTTGCGGCAATACGTGCAGCTTCTATTTGACGTGAAGTTAAAAACATACCATCTTCATGTACAGATTTGATTCCAAACATTCCACTTGAAAGTAAATGTCCTCTTTGAGAAACACCTTTCATTCTACCTTTTTGTACCTTACGGTATTTTGTTCTTTTAGGCTGTAACATTTTTTTTAATTTAAAAAATTACTTTCTTTTACGGTCACCCGCTGGTTTTCTATCCTTATTAAAAGGTTTTCTGTCTCCTCCTCTTGGAGAATCTCCCCCTTTACCACCACCTTGACCTGCTTGTTTTTTGTCCATGCCTACCAGTGGAGAAAGATCTCTTTTTCCATAAACCTCACCTTTCATGATCCATACTTTGATACCCATCCTACCATAAGTAGTATGTGCTTCAGCCAAAGCATAATCAATATCAGCTCTGAAAGTTGATAGAGGAATCCTTCCTTCTTTGAATTGTTCTGAACGTGCCATTTCAGCTCCATTCAAACGACCAGAAATTAATACTTTAATACCTTCAGCATTCATTCGCATTGCAGCCGCAATTGCCATCTTAATAGCTCTTCTGTAAGAAATTCTACTTTCGATTTGACGTGCAATACTAGTTCCAACTAAATATGCATCTAACTCAGGTCTTTTAATTTCAAAGATGTTTATTTGAACCTCTTTGTCTGTAACTTTCTTAAGTTCTTCTTTTAACTTGTCTACCTCTTGACCACCCTTCCCGATAATAATCCCAGGTCTTGCAGTAGTGATAGTAACGGTTACAAGTTTCAAAGTTCTCTCGATGATTACTTTTGATACACTAGCTTTTGATAAACGAGCGTGGATATACTTTCTGATTTTAAAATCTTCGGCAATTTTATCACCGTAATCATTACCACCATACCAGTTTGAATCCCATCCTCTGATGATACCAAGTCTGTTTCCTATTGGATTTGTCTTTTGTCCCATCTTACTTAATTTGCTTGTGTGTTATCATTAGCTCCTAACACGATTGTCACGTGGTTTGAACGCTTTCTAATTCTGTGTGCTCTTCCTTGTGGCGCTGGACGAAGTCTTTTCAACATCATTCCACCATCTACAGTGATGGTTTTTATAAATAAGCCTGCTTCTGAAACATTTCCGTCAGCATTTTTCTGCTCCCAATTGTTGATGGCAGATAATACTAATTTCTCTAATTTTCTTGAAGCTTCTTTTGAGCTAAATCTTAATATATTTAAGGCTCTTTCCACTTTCTGACCTCTTACCAAGTCCGCTACTAAGCGCATTTTTCTAGGTGAAGTAGGGCAGTTATTCAATTTCGCGAAAGCTATAGACTTATTAGCCTCTTTTCTCGCATCTGCTGTTTCTCTTTTACGAACTCCCATTGCTTCTTATTTTTTACCTTTATTTTTTGCTCCAGCGTGACCTCTAAAAGATCTTGTTGGTGAAAACTCTCCTAATTTGTGTCCTACCATGTTTTCGGTTACGTAAACTGGTACAAACTGACGACCATTGTGTACTGCGATAGTTTGTCCAACAAAATCCGGAGTAATCATCGAAGCTCTAGACCAAGTCTTTACTACTCCTTTGTTACCACCTGAGATGTTTTCCTGAACTTTTTTATCTAATTTGTAATGAACAAAAGGTCCTTTTTTTAATGAACGTGCCATATCTTATTATTTCTTTCTACGTTCTACAATATACTTATTACTAGGGTTAACTTTAGAACGAGTTCTATAACCTTTAGCTGGTAGTCCTTTTCTAGAACGTGGATGACCTCCAGATGAACGTCCCTCACCACCACCCATTGGATGATCGACAGGGTTCATGGCTACTGGTCTTGTTCTTGGTCTTCTTCCTAACCATCTTGTTCTACCTGCTTTACCAGATACAATCAACTGATGGTCAGAATTAGAAACTGCTCCAATGGTAGCCGAACAAGTCAACAAGATTAATCTTGTTTCACCTGATGGCATTTTTATTGTAGCGTATTTCCCGTCTCTTGCCATTAATTGAGCAAATGTTCCAGCAGAACGAGCGATAGTAGCTCCTTGTCCTGGACGCAATTCGATGCAAGAAATAACTGTTCCTAGAGGAATTTTGCTCAACGGCAGTGTATTACCTATTTCAGGAGCCGAATCTTCTCCAGACAATACTGTCTGTCCAACTTGCAATCCGTTTTGTGCTACAATATATGTTTTCTCGCCATCTACATACCACAATAATGCGATAAAAGCAGTTCTGTTTGGATCATATTCAATTGATTTAACCGTAGCTGGAATTCCAACTTTAGTTCTTTTAAAATCAATCAAACGATACCTTTGTTTGTGACCACCGCCTGTATAACGCATGGTCATTTTTCCTTGACTATTTCTACCGCCTGAGTTTTTTATCGGTGCGATTAATGAACGCTCCGGCTTATCAGTCGTGATGGCGTCAAAACCATTCACAACTCTAAAACGCTGACCCGGGGTAATAGGTTTTAATTTTCTAACTGACATTTTCTATTAGATATTATTGTAAAAATCTATTGTTTCTCCTTCTTTAACTTGAACAATTGCTTTTTTGTAAGCACTTGTTTTTCCGCTAATTAAACCACTTTTAGTAAATTTTGTAGTTCTATCGGCTCTGTAGTTCATCGTGTTGACGGTTACAACTGAAATTCCGTAAGTAGCCTCAACAGCCTTCTTAATTTGAACTTTATTTGCTTTTTTGTCAACAACAAAACCAAAACGATTGAAAATTTCTCCTTCTTTCGTGATTTTTTCTGTGATGATAGGCTTGATAATGATACTCATGGTCTATTTATTTGCTTAAATTTTCTTCAATTCCTTCTAAAGAACCTTCTAAAAGAACTAAATTATTTGCATTTAAAATATCGTAAGTGCTTAATTCTGAATTAATTACTACGCTAGATGCTTTTAAATTGCGTGACGACAAATATACATTTTTATTTGAATCTCCCAACACAAATAAAGATTTTTTGTTTTCTAGTCCTAAAGCTTTCAAAACATTGATGAAATTTTTAGTATTTGGAGTTTCAAAATTAAAATCTTCAACAACTAATAAATTTGATTCTTTTACTTTTAAAGAAAAAGCTGATTTACGAGCTAATCTTTTTACCGTTTTATTCAGTTTGAAAGAATAGCTTCTTGGTCTTGGACCGAAAACTGTTCCTCCTCCTTTGAACAATGGACTCTTTTTAGATCCTGCACGAGCAGTACCAGTACCTTTTTGCTTTTTAATCTTGCGAGTACTCCCTGCAACTTCAGCTCTTTCTTTAGCTTTGTGCGTTCCTTGTCTTTGATTTGCTAAATATTGCTTAACATCAAGATATACTGCGTGATTATTTGGCTCAATGCCAAATACTGAATCGGAAAGTTGTACTTTTCTTCCAGTATCTTTTCCGTTGATATCGATAACTTTTACTTCCATTACTTCTGAATGATTACATAAGAGTTTTTACATCCAGGAATGCATCCTTTAATGACAAGTAAGTTCTTTTCAGCCACTACTTTTAAAACTCTAAGATTTTGAACTTTTACATTATCTCCTCCCATTCTTCCAGCCATACGCATTCCTTTGAATACACGTGATGGATATGAAGATGCTCCTACAGAACCCGGTGCTCTCAATCGGTTATGTTGACCATGGGTAGCTTGTCCGACACCACCAAAACCGTGACGTTTTACAACTCCCTGAAAACCTTTACCTTTTGACACTCCTTGTACATCAACGAACTCTCCTTCGCTGAATACTGCCACGGTGATGTTATCACCTAATTTGTAATTTTCTTCAAATCCTTGGAATTCAACGACTTTTTTCTTGGCAGTAGTACCGGCTTTTTTAAAGTGACCTAAATCAGCTTTAGTTGCTTGTTTTTCTGCTTTGTCATCGAAACCAAGTTGAAGAGCTGAATACCCGTCAACCTCATTGGTTCTGACTTGGGTAACGACACAAGGGCCAGCTTCGATTACTGTACAAGGAATATTCTTCCCATTTTCATCGAAAATACTTGTCATGCCGATTTTCTTTCCAATTAACCCAGACATATTAAACTATTTAAATTATTACTTGTTTACTTTTTTAATCTATATTGTGTATAGAATATTAAATACGAAAACGAATCTTGATACTTAATACTTTGTATTATACTTATACTTTAATTTCTACTTCTACTCCGCTTGGTAATTCAAGTTTCATTAAGGCATCGATAGTTTTCGAAGAAGAACTATAGATGTCTAACAATCTTTTGTATGAACTTACCTGGAACTGCTCTCTCGCTTTTTTGTTAACGTGTGGAGAACGTAGCACAGTAAATATTTTTTTGTGTGTTGGTAACGGAATTGGACCCGTTACAACAGCACCTGTACTTTTTACAGTTTTTACAATCTTTTCAGCAGATTTATCTACCAACATGTGATCGTAAGATTTTAATTTTATTCTAATTTTTTGACTCATCTTGATAAGAATTAAGCGTTACCTTTAGCTTTTTTGATTACTTCTTCTGAAATATTAGAAGGCGTTTGTTCGTAGTGTGAGAATTCCATTGTAGATGTTGCTCTTCCTGAAGACAATGTTCTTAATGTAGTTACATAACCAAACATTTCGGATAAAGGCACATCAGCCTTAATAGTTTTCGCACCATTTCTGTCACCCATGTCATTAACCTGACCTCTACGACGGTTGATATCACCTACGATATCTCCCATGTTTTCTTCTGGGGTAATAACTTCCATTTTCATGATAGGCTCAAGAATTACAGCTCCTGCTGCTTTTGCAACTTCTCTGTAACCCATTCTTGCTGCTAACTCAAAAGACAGCGCATCAGAATCCACCGGGTGGAAAGATCCGTCTAATAAAGTTACTTTTAAACTATCAACCTGATATCCAGCTAATGGACCTGTTTTCATAGCTTCTCTGAAACCTTTTCAACAGAAGGAATATATTCTTTAGGAACGTTACCACCTTTTACAGCATTGACAAACTGTAACCCAACAGGTGTTTTACCATCTACCTGATCAGCAGGTGCAAGAATAAATACGATATCACCAAATTTACCGCGACCACCAGATTGTTTCTTGTATGTTTCTCTGTGTTGCGCAGATTTTGTGAAAGCTTCTTTGTATTCAACTTGAGGTTCACCTTGATTCACTTCAACTTTGAATTCACGTTTCATACGATCTACAAGAATATCTAAGTGTAACTCACCCATTCCTGAAATAATCGTTTGACCTGAAGCTTCGTCAGTTCTTACTGTAAATGTTGGATCTTCTTCAGCTAATTTTGCCAAAGCCATACCCATTTTATCAACGTCAGCTTTAGTTTTTGGCTCGATAGCTATACCAATTACTGGCGCAGGGAATTTCATTGACTCAAGAACAATTGGATGTTTTTCATCACACATAGTATCACCAGTCTTGATATCTTTAAATCCAACTGCTGCTCCAATATCACCTGCTTCGATATAATCGATTGGATTTTGTTTATTAGCGTGCATTTGGTAAATACGAGAAATTCTTTCTTTGTTTCCTGAACGAGTGTTCAAGATGTAGGAACCTGCATCTAAACGACCTGAATACGCACGGAAGAAAGCCAAACGACCAACATATGGGTCAGTAGCAATTTTAAATGCCAAAGCTGCGAACGGCTCTTTTACATCAGGACGGCGTAATATTTTGGTTTGATCTTCTTCTAATAAATCAGCATCATCTGGGTCAATACCCCAAATGCCTTCTTTATCTAAAGGAGATGGTAAATATTTACATACAGCATCCAACATAAATTGAACACCTTTGTTTTTAAATGAAGATCCAGCAATCATAGGAATGATAGCCATATCCATAGTAGCAGCTCTTAGGGCTGTGTTAATTTCTTCTTCTGTAATTGAGTTTTCATCTTCCATGAATTTCTCCAAAAGATTTTCATCATAATCTGCAACTGCTTCTATAAGAATAGATCTATACTCTTTTACTTCAGCAAGCATATCTTCTGGAATAGGGACGATATCAAAAGTAGCCCCTAGTGTTTCATCATGCCATACGATAGCTTGGTTTTTTACTAAATCTACAACTCCTTTAAAATCGTTTTCTTCACCAATTGGCAAAGTAATAGCAACAGCGTTAGATTTTAACATATCTCTAACTTGTTGACAAACCATTAAGAAGTTAGAACCTTGACGATCCATTTTATTAACGAATCCCATACGTGGAACTCTATATTGATCGGCCAATCTCCAGTTAGTTTCTGATTGTGGCTCAACACCATCAACGGCAGAAAATAAGAAAACTAATCCATCCAATACACGTAGTGAACGGTTTACCTCTACGGTAAAGTCAACGTGTCCAGGTGTATCGATAATATTGAAGTGATAATCTTGGGAAGTTGGTAATGGTTTACCTTGTTGTGTTGGAAAACTCCATTCACAAGTTGTTGCAGCTGAAGTTATGGTTATACCTCGTTCTTGCTCTTGCGCCATCCAGTCCATTGTTGCAGCGCCATCGTGCACTTCACCAATTTTGTGTGACTTGCCCGTATAAAATAATATACGCTCCGTTGTTGTTGTTTTACCAGCATCAATGTGGGCAGCAATTCCTATATTCCTTGTTAATTTTAAATCTCTAGCCATTTCTTAAATTTTAAAATCTAAAGTGAGAGAATGCTTTGTTTGCTTCTGCCATTTTGTGAGTATCCATTCTCTTTTTGACAGCAGCACCTTCTTCTTTGGCCGCAGCCAAGATTTCTGAAGCTAACTTACCAGCCATAGATTTTTCGTTTCTTCTTCTCGCATAGAGTATCATCCATTTCATCGCCATAGAAATTTTACGGTCTGGTCTAATTTGCATTGGAATTTGAAATGTAGCTCCTCCTACTCTACGACTACGCACTTCTACGTGAGGCATAACGTTTGTAAGTGCTTCTTTCCATACATCTAATGATGCTTTTTCATCATTATTTTTTTTAGTTTCTACAATTTCCATTGCATCGTAGAATACTTTAAAAGCTGTTGATTTCTTACCATCCCACATTAAGTTGTTTACAAAACGTGTTACTAACTGGTCGTTAAATTTTGGATCTGGTAAAAGTGGTCTTTTTTTTGCCGCTCTTTTTCTCATGTCTTTGTTTTTTGTCCTCGGATGAAAGTCGAAATTCGTAAAGATTTTACTTTATAATATTAAGACTTTATTCTTGTGACTAGTTAAAAATTACTTTTTAGCTTCTTTAGGGCGTTTAGCACCGTATTTAGATCTTCTTTGTGTTCTTCCTGCTACACCTGATGTATCAAGCGCACCACGCACAATGTGGTATCTAACTCCTGGTAAATCTTTTACCCTTCCGCCTCGCACTAATACTATCGAGTGCTCTTGTAGATTGTGTCCTTCACCTGGGATGTATGCATTCACTTCATTTCCATTGGTCAAACGTACACGCGCAACTTTACGCATTGCTGAGTTTGGTTTTTTTGGAGTAGTAGTGTAAACACGCGTACAAACACCTCTTCGTTGAGGACAAGAATCTAAAGCAACCGATTTACTCTTCTTAGTGACTTGAGTTCTTCCTGTTCTTACTAATTGTTGAATTGTTGGCATAATTAAATACTAATTTTTCTTTATTTTTTTAATTCCCGCTTTTTTAGGGGTTGCAAATGTAGTAATTATTTTGAATGAAACAAATCGTATTTAATTAATTTTTTTAGCAATTAAATATTTGTCTTTTAATGTGACAAATAATAGCCAAAAATGTTTTAGTTTTTTGAAAATCGAAATGTTTTGAATATGCTTTTTAAGCAAATTGTTTTTAGAAACTATTTACAGCAATAAAAACAATTTTTTTGCGTTATTTTGATGCAAACAATTTCAAATTTGAGAAAGATTTTTCTACTTTTTTTCTTGTGTATTTTCAGTGGAACTATTTCGGCGCAGCAATTCTATCTCAAAATTATTGGGGAAAATGAAAAAGAAACTAAACAAATAGATAGTTTAAGCTATGTTTCAAACCATCTAAATACCAAATCAATTGTTGACGAAAACAATTTGTTTTATGAAAAACTAACCAAAAAAGGGTATTTTGAAAGTCAGCTAATTGAAAATTTTAAACAAAATGATTCAACATTTTATTTTAAATATAAGCTTGGGAAAAGAACAAATTATGCGCACTTATTTATAGGAGAATCGTTTAAAGAAAATATTGTGGAAAACTACAAGGTTAAAAACGATACTTTGGTATTGCCGTTTGAGGAAGTAGAGGGCTTCTTAAATACCACTTTGAGAAAATTAGAAAGTGATGGTTTTTCGATGGCTAAGGTAAAACTAACCAACCTACAAAAGAAAAAAGATTTTATCACTGCCGACTTACTCATCACAAAAGAAATTAAAAGACAAGTTAACGCAATTGTTATCAACGGCTACGACAAATTTCCGAAAGGACACAAAAAAAATATTCTTCGATTATATCGCAACAAAGTTTTTAATCAAAAAAATTTAGATAAGATTTATAATGATTTTGAAAAATTTCGATTTGTAAAACAGACTAAATATCCTGAAATCTTATTCACCAAAGATTCTACAAAAATTTATGTGTATTTAGAAAAAGCCAAACCCAATACTTTTGACGGCTACATAGGATTTACTAACGATGATAAAAAGAAAATTGTTTTTAGCGGTTATCTGGATTTGGTTCTAAACAATATTTTAAATTCTGGCGAAAAATTTGCCTTATATTGGAAAAGCGATGGTCAAGATCAAAAAACTTTTAATCTTGGCGTTGAGCTACCTTATATATTTAAAACGCCCATTGGTTTAAAAACAGAACTTAACATTTTCAAACAAGATAGTACGTTTCAAAATACAAAAACGGCTGTAGACTTGGGTTATTTTTTTAATTATAATACGCGCTTGTATCTAGGCTACCAATCTACGGAGTCGAGCGATATTAAAAACGTTAACACTGCTACATTAAGCGATTTCAACAATTCTTATGTAACTACGTCATTGGAATTTGTAAATTTTAATCGTGACACAATTGGTAATGAGTTTCTTTTTCCTGAAAAAACAAATTTTAATCTCAAAATAGGAACTGGAAAAAGAGAATCAAAATTGATTTCCGACAATCAGTTTTTTATTAATTTGAATATTAAGCATAATTTTTACCTCAATCAAAAAAATATAATCAACATTAAATCTCAAAATTTCTATCTTCAGAGTGGTCATTTTATCATTAATGAATTACAACGTTTTGGGGGCATCAACTCTATTCGAGGATTTAACGAAAATAGTTTGCAAGGCAATGCTTTCAATTCTATATTAACGGAATATAGATATGTTCTAGCACCTGCTATTTATATTCATTCTATCATTGATTTTGCGAAGTTGCAGGATAAAACTACAAATAACAATCAAAACCTTCTTGGACTGGGATTTGGCTTCGGATTGTTGACAAAAAACGGACTTTTTAATTTAGTTTACGCCAACGGAAGTACTAAAGAACAAGCCATAAAACTATCAAACTCGATCGTTCACATTAGTTTTAAAGCTGTTTTTTAAAAAATTACAAACTTTAACACTCAATGTTAAGTTATTGTTATCAATGTTAAATTTTATTTTGTTGTAAATTTATACTCTAATTAAAACCAAATTAAATTATGAAAACAAAGTTAAATGGATTTTTGACGCTTTTTATAGCGTTACTAGTGCAGATATCATTTGCACAGGAAAGAACAGTCAATGGAGTTGTTTCAGACAACAACGGTTTACCCATTCCGGGTGTCAATGTTTTGGTAAAAGGAACAAAACTTGGGACTCAAACAGATATGGATGGAAAATTTTCCATAAAAGCAACGCCAACGCAAACGCTGCTTTTCAATTTCATAGGTATGAAATCACAAGAAATTGTGGCTACCTCTTCCTCTATTAATGTAAAAATGAAAGACGATGCAGTAGAACTCGAAGGTGTTGTAGTAACCGCGTTAGGTATTAAAAGAGAAAAAAAATCTCTTGGTTATGCCACCCAAGAGGTTAAAGGTGAAGATTTGAAATCGAATACTGCTGGCGGAAACTTTTTGAATGATTTATCTGGAAAAGTTGCAGGAGTTCAAATTAGAAGAAACAACAACTTTGGTGGTTCAACCAATGTGGTTTCTCGTGGAATAAAAAGTTTAACTGGAGGCAACCAGATGCTGATAGTAATAGATGGAGTTCCTGTTAATAATTCAAACACGAATTCATCAGCTCAAGTAAATGGTAGAGGCGGTAATTACGATTACGGTAGTACAGCTTCAGATATCAATCCTGAAGATATTGAGTCCGTAAATGTTTTGAAAGGAGCTGCAGCAAGTGCACTTTACGGTTATCAAGCTGGTAACGGTGTGCTTCTTATTACTACAAAAAAAGGGAAAGGTGGTAAAAAAGGCATGGGAATTACTGTTTCTTCTGAAGCCATTGTTGGTAGTATTGATAAAACTACATTCCCAACTTATCAAAGTAGGTACGGAGAGGGATACGGTTTGTATTATGGAACAAATGGTGATGGATATTTTAATCAAGCAGATATAAATGGAGACGGAATTATAGATAACATTGCTCCTACCACAGAGGATGCCTCGTATGGAGCTCCGTTTGACAATAGTTTAGTGTATCAATGGGATGCTTTTACTCCTTTTTCTCCCAACTTTGGTCAAAAAACGCCATGGAAGGCAGCCGCTAACGGTCCTATTACTTTTTTTGAAACACCTGTTTCTTTAAACAATTCCATTTCTATTCAAGATGGAGATGATAAATCAAATTTTTTGATTAACATTTCAAATTTAAAGCAAAATGGACTAATGCCTAATAGTGAATTAAACAAAAATAATTTCAGTGCTAAATTTAGTCACAATTTTTCTGATAAATTAACTGTTTCTGTTTACGGAAGTTATACTTCACAAAACACTGTAGGTAGAAATTCTACTGGATATGACAATAATATCACAACCAATTTTCGGCAGTGGTGGCCCGTAAATGTTGATATTAAATCTTTACAACAAGTTTATAATGCTTCTGGTGGGCAAAATGTCACCTGGAATATTAACAGTCCTACTGATTTAAGACCCGCATATTGGGATAATCCGTATTTTCAAAGATTTCAAAATTATCAAAATGATACTAGAGAAAGATTTTTAGGATATATGAAATTAGATTATAAACTGAACAGTTGGCTTTCTAGCACCGTGAGAATTTCAGATGACAGCTATTCTGAATTTCAAGAGGAAAGAAAAGCGGTTGGTTCAATTCCGTCTGAATTTGGAGTACCAGACGCAGACAACAATAGATTAGTTCAAGGTTCTGGTTACACGAGATTTAATAAAACTTATCGCGAAAACAATTATGATTTACTAATAAACTTCAAAAAAGAGTTTGGTCAATTTAACTTAAGCGGATTGTTGGGTGGTACGGTAAACAGAATTAATGTTAGTTCAATATTTGCAGCTACTTCTGGAGGTTTAATTGTTCCGGGAACCTATAGTTTAGCCAATTCATTAAATCCTAATCCAGACCCACTTGAACTTCAATCTAGAACTGGAATAAACAGTTATTATGGATCCCTTTCATTAGGATACAAAGATTTTCTTTATATAGACGGTACTTTGAGAAGAGATGCATATTCATCCCTGCCAAAAGAACGTAATGCTATTACAACTCCATCATTATCAACAAGTTTAGTTTTTTCTAATTTAATCAAAGAAAAATGGTTGTCCTTTGGTAAATTGAGAGCCAACTTGGCACAAGTTGGTAATGGATCACCTGACTTGGCATTGTTAGACACTTATGCTAAATTCCCCGCATTTAACGGTCAAGGTTTATACTCTGTTGCTTCAATAAAAAACAACCCAAATTTAAGACCAACAGTAACGACAAGTTATGAAGCTGGTCTAGAAATGTTATTTCTAAATAAAAGATTGGGTTTTGATTTAGGCGTATATCGTTCCTTAAGTACTGATCAAATTTTTAGAACTCCTTATTCAACTTCGACAGGTGTATCGTCGAGATACATAAATGCTGGCTCCATTGAAAATAAAGGAATAGAAGTTCAGTTGACGGCAACTCCAATCAAAACAGAAAATTTCCAGTGGGATGTAAGTGTAAACTGGTCCAGTAATAGAAATACTGTTGTTACACTAGCCGAGGGGATTGATAATTTACAACTTGGTAGTTTTCAGGGTGGCGTTACCATCAATGCGCAAGTAGGACAACCTTATGGTGTTATTAAAGGCTCTGACTTTACTTATCTTAACGGACAAAGAGTTGTAGGAGCTAATGGCAGATATGTAATTAACAATAATAGTAATAATTCAATTGGAAATATAAATCCAGATTGGATTGGAGGCATCAGAAACAAGTTCACCTATAAAGATTTGTCTCTAAGTTTCCTTATTGATAGTCAAAAAGGAGGCGATATTTTTTCCCTTGATATGTACTATGGTTTAGCCACTGGTTTATATCCTGAAACTGCAGCCAATAACGAACTTGGAAATCCAATTAGAAGTTCTGTAGCTGATGGTGGTGGAATTATTTTGCCCGGAGTTCAAGCGGATGGAACTCCAAATACCGTAAGAACCCCTTCTGCTGAATTCTTTGGAAATGCTTTTGGATATAGAAGACAACCTAATAGAGCATTTATTTATGATGCTTCTTATATAAAGTTAAGAGAAGTGTCTATATCTTATAACTTACCAAAAAAATGGATATCAAAATTAGCCATGGAAAGCATGAAATTTAGTATTGTAGGTACTAATTTATGGATTATTAAAAAAAACTTACCCTATGCTGATCCTGAAAGTGGTTTAACTTCGGGAAATTTATCTTCAGGTTATTCGGTAGGTTCACTTCCAACAACCCGAAATATTGGTTGCAATCTAACATTTAAATTTTAAATCATGAAAAAGATATTATTAATAGTGATCCTTCTAGCCAGTTTTTATTCATGTTCAGATGATATAACTGGACTAAATCAAGATGTTAAAAATCCTGCCTTGGTTCCTGCACAAGTATTATTTACTAATGCAGAAAAAAACATAGTAGATCAAATGGTAAGTACCAGCGTAAATCAAAACGTCTTTAGACTTTTTGTGCAACAATGGACTGAAACTACTTATACAGATGAGAGTAATTATGATTTGGCAACTAGAACTATTCCTGACAATCATTGGCAAGTAATTTACAGAGATGTATTGAGGGATTTAAAAGAATCTAAAAAAGTTTTAGCAACAGAAGTTTATACAGGTTCTGTAACAGATATCGCAAATCAGGAAATAGTAAGAGCAAATAAAGATTATTTGATAGATATTATGACTGCCTATGGTTATTATATTTTAGTAGATACGTTTGGTGATGTACCTTATTCTGAAGCTTTAGATTTAGACAATCATCCTCAACCAAAATATGATGATGCAAAAACAATCTATAAAGATTTGATTAGTAAATTAACTATAGCCTCCAATGGTTTAAATACAACCCAAGGAAGTTTTGGCTCTCAAGATTTAATCTTTAATGGTAATGTTTCCAAATGGAAGCTTTTTGCCAATTCCTTGCGATTACAAATGGCCATTAATATGGATGATATTGACCATGCTTATGCATCAACGCAAGTACTGGCTGCTGTAGCCGACGGTGTAATTCTGTCAAATGCTAACAATGCTGCCTTAGCTTATCTTCCAGCTCAACCAAATACTAATCCTATTTATGTTGATGTAATTGCGAGCGGTCGAAATGATTTTGTTCCAACAAGCACTATAATTAATAAAATGAATGGATTAAATGATCCACGAAAATCAAGTTACTTTACTTTATTTGACCAATTAGATACTAACGGAAACATTACCTCTTCCTATTATGTTGGTGGTACTCCGGGGGATGGAAATACGTATGCTAATTTCTCTCATATAGGAGATAAGTTGGTTGCTCCAACTTTTGAAGGGTTACTTATGGATGCTTCTGAAGTGGAATTTTTATTAGCTGAAGCTGTTGAACGAGGTATTGCTATAGGTGGAACTTCAGAAACTCATTACAACAATGCCATTACAGCATCCATGAAATACTGGGGAGTTTCTGATGCCGATATAGCTTCTTATCTGTCTCAAGCCACTGTAGCTTATTCCACTGCCGCTGTAAACTGGAAAAAGAAAATTGGTGAACAAGCTTATCTTGCTTTGTATAATAGAGGTTTTGAAGCTTGGACTTCGTACAGAAGATTAGATTTTCCAATATTAACTGCTCCTGTAGATGCTGCTGTAAGCCAAGTGCCAACAAGATATACCTACCCTGCATTAGAGGAAACTTTAAATGCAACTAACAATACTGCAGCATCTGCAACTATTGGAGGAAATACATTAATCACAAAATTATTCTGGGATATTTATTAATCTCAAAATAAAATGTAACGCAAAAACCATCCCTATTCGGGATGGTTTTTTTATATCTTTGCGACATGGAAAAAGAAAATCAAATCTTCGGAATAAGAGCCATCATTGAAGCCATTACTGCTGGAAAAGAAATCGACAAAGTCTTTATTCAAAGTGATGCACAAAGCGAATTGATGCAGGAACTTATGAAAGTAATGAAAAAAAGCAGCGTCAATTTCTCTTATGTTCCTGTTGAAAAATTAAACCGATTAACACCCAATAATCATCAAGGTGCGGTAGCAACCATTGCTCCAATAGGCTTTGTAAAACTAGAAACTCTTGTAGATAGCGTTGTAGAAAGCGGAAAGCTTCCACTATTTTTAATTCTTGACCAATTGAGCGATGCCCGAAATTTTGGTGCCATAATTAGAACTGCAGAATGCACAGGTGTAAACGGAATTATAGTTCAAAAAACAGGTTCTGCTCCTGTAAATGGTGATACGGTAAAAACATCGGCGGGTGCCGTATTTAATGTGCCCATTTGTAAAGTTGACCATATTAAAGACGCCATTTTCTACCTTCAAGGAAGCGGAATAAAAACAGTAGCCGCCACCGAAAAAACCGACTTAAACATATATGATATTTCATTAAACGAACCTCTAGCCATCATCATGGGGAGCGAAGATCGAGGTATCAATCCATCAGTGCTGAAAATTGTAGATGAAAAAGCAAAACTTCCTATGTATGGTACAATAGGTTCACTAAATGTATCTGTAGCTTGTGGAGCTTTTCTCTATGAAACGGTTCGTCAAAGACAATAATATTTATTCCTCTTTGGGCGTTTCTTTATATTCATAAACATAGTTTACTACAGCAGGTATTGTAATTTCTTCATCGGTTGTTGTGTTTACAAAATTTCCGTTATTGTCAAAGTGTTTCATAAAAGCATCTTCTTGCGGATTGAAATCGAGTTTTTCCCAAGGATACTGAATTGTTTTTTTGTAATCGGGTGTTTTAAATTTGATGGCAAAAAAGAAACCAGTAATCAAGCCTGCCAAATGTCCTTCCCAAGAAATTTGTTTATCTACCTCGGGGAAAACATACCAAATCATTCCACCATAAAGCAGCACTACCGTAAGCGATAATGCCATTAATCGGTAATATTGAGTCATCATTCCTTTGAAGAATATAAACGAAACTAACACATAAATTAAGCTACTCGCACCAATATGAAACGATGCTCTACCAATAATCCAGGTTATCAATCCTGAAAGCAAAATTCCATAGAATAGGACTTTTAATGAAACGTTTCTATAAAAATAAATAAGCACCGTGGTTAAGATGAAAAGCGGTAACGTATTACTGGCAATATGATTTAAATCGCCATGAAGAAAAGGACTAAAGATGATGCCTTGCAAACCCGAAATGGTCCTCGGTAAGATTCCGTGAGAAGTAAAATCGAGATGAAAAGTATGTTCTATAAAAAAAACTAACCACATCAGCAGTAGCAATAACGAAGGTACAATCCAAACCGACGGTGTATATTTAAAATGATGGTAATCGTTCATGTACTTTTTTTATTTTATCACACAGCTCAAAAACATAGCCAAAATAAAAGTAGTGCTAATTTGTCAGTGTTCGAAAAATAATTTTCTGTTGTTTAAATAATCCAATAGTTTGTTCGTTAGTCCCGATTGTAATGGAAATCAACTTTGTAACTTTGCCCAAAGCAAATTGACAAAGTTATTGCAATGGAAAGCGGGAAAATGGTTTATAAAATGCCTAATGATGGACTTCAAAAAAATTAAAATTGTATTTTTACAACATGGAAGCACCACTTGCCGAACGCATCAGACCGCAACGATTAGAAGATTATATTAGTCAGTTACACTTGGTTGGTGCCAATGGCTCGCTGACGCAACAAATGGTGCACGGCATTATTCCGTCGATGATTTTTTGGGGTTCACCAGGAACTGGAAAGACCACGTTGGCACAGATTATTGCCAAGCAAAGCAATCGTCCGTTTTATGAATTAAGTGCTATAAATAGTGGCGTAAAGGACATTCGCGAAGTGATTGAAAAAGCGAAACAAAGTGGCGGTTTGTTTACTGCCAAAAACCCTATTTTGTTTATTGATGAGATTCATCGGTTTAGTAAATCGCAACAGGATTCGTTATTAGCCGCGGTTGAAAAAGGATGGATTACATTAATTGGTGCTACAACAGAAAACCCAAGTTTTGAAGTCATACCAGCGCTTTTGTCACGTTGTCAGGTGTATGTTTTACATCCGTTTTCCAAAGAAAATTTGCTGGCTTTGTTGCACCGAGCGATGAAAGAAGACAAAATTATTTCGACCAAAAAAATAAAATTAAAAGAAACCGAAGCTTTATTGAGACTTTCGGGCGGCGATGGGCGCAAACTTTTGAATATTTTTGAATTAGTGGTAAACGCCAGTCCTCAAGGAACCATTACCATTACCAACGATAAGGTTTTAGAGTTGGTACAACAAAACACGGTGCTTTATGACAAAACGGGTGAGCAACATTATGATATTGTTTCGGCGTTTATAAAATCTATTCGTGGTAGTGATCCCAATGGTGCGGTGTATTGGTTAGCACGAATGATTGAAGGTGGCGAAGATGTAAAATTCATTGCTCGCCGCATGTTGATTTTATCTAGTGAAGATATTGGTAATGCAAACCCGACGGCATTTATTATGGCAAACAATACTTTTCAGGCGGTTGCAACTATTGGGTATCCCGAGAGTAGAATTATATTGAGTCAATGCGCTGTTTATTTAGCAACATCTGCAAAAAGCAATGCGAGTTATGTGGCAATTGGCGAAGCTCAAGCTATAGTAAAACAAACTGGTGATTTGCCAGTTCCTATTCATTTGCGCAATGCTCCTACTAAACTGATGAAAGAATTGGGCTATGGTGAAGAATATCAGTATTCACATAGTTTTGAAAATAACTTTTCGGAACAAGAATATTTACCTGATGCCATTAAGAATACGGCTTTTTACAACCCTGGTACCAATGCAAGAGAAAATGAATTACGAACTTTTTTAAGGAATCGTTGGAAAGATAAATATGGATATTGAAGCACCATTTTTAAATTATCAGCTTAAGATTATGAGTTTAGAATTTAACTGAAAACATTTCTGATATTAATTTTTCATTTTCATAATATTCAAAAAACCACTGCTCATTTTTAGAAAATAGTACCCCGTTTATGCTTCCTTTTGTAGCTATAAAAATATTTTCTTGAGACGTTTTATATAGGAACAAGATAACTTTTGTTTCACTATCAACCAACTGGAAACCATTCGCGATAGGCTGCGCATAGCATTCTCCTACATCAAGTTTCAAAGCACTGGGAACTACTACGGAAGCCGTCGCATTACTTGTTGTTGTGTTTTTTTCTAAAGAATGCAATCCATTATACTTGTATTTTAATTTATCAAAAGACTGAAACGCAGCGCGCAGTGTCTGATTGTACGCTACAGCATATTCTTTTTCCCTACTTGAACCAAAATCAGTTTCAAAAACCACTTTATCTTGACAATCCTTAAGTACTACTTTTACTTTGGTTATAAAAAAACCTTTGTCTTCAACTAACGAGGCATACAAAATTGCACATCTGTTATTCCTAACTTCGTCGGGCAAAATTTCGGTATTCAAATAGGCTTTGAAACTATATTTTTGAAGCAATAATTTGGTTAATGTATTCAACCTGAATCGATCTTTTTCTTTGAATATATCAAATTTTATAGGCACAACAACATATTGATACTCGTTGACACTTTGCGAAAATGCCGAAAGAGATACCAACAAAATCAGTATAATTACGTAATTTTTCATTTTATAATATTTTTTTTAATTCTAATAAATGGTTTATGGTCACCACATCTTGATGGTTGTGCATTTCTTTTTCATCAAATAATATAGCTTTCATCCCAAAATTTAATGCTCCACGAACGTCAGCATCTATGCAATCGCCAATCATTATAGCGTTTTCTTTTTTGACTTCGGCCAATGACAATGCAAATTCAAAAATGTTGCGATGCGGTTTTTTTACTCCCGCCATTTCTGAATTGGTAATCGTTTTAAAATAATTGCTTAAACCCGATTTACTGATTTTCCTTCCTTGCACTTCGGCAAAACCATTGGTAATAATATGCAACTTATATTTTGAAAATAAATAGTTTAAAACTTCAATAGCACCATCAAAAAGCTGATTGTTATCTGGTAAAAATTCTATATAATCGTTCGCAATCCTATCAATTTCTTCATCTGAAATACTATAATTCAAAACATCAAAAGTTTGTTTTAAACGCTGATATCGTAGTTCTTCGTGAGTCATTTTATCTACTTGATATAGTTTCCAACACGCCTGATTTATGGGCGCATAAATTTTGATAAACACTTCGCTTTCTATATCTGGTTGTTGTTCTTTGAAGATTTTATCAAAAGCTAGTATAGAATTTTTATCAAAGTCCCAAAGAGTATGATCTAGGTCGAAAAATATATCTGTAATGTTTCTCATGTTTAAAAAATGCCTTCGTCTGCAAAACTTAAAAATCCGTTTTCGGTAATAATAATGTGGTCTAAAATTTTAATATCTAACTGATCCCCTGCAATTTTTAGTTTTTTGGTAATTTCTTTATCGGCATCGCTGGCTTGCAATTTTCCTGATGGATGGTTGTGCGTCAATAGTATTGAAATTGCATTTTGCTCAAAAGCGGTTTTGAAAATCAATCGCATATCGACCACAGTTCCCGTAATTCCGCCTTTAGACAATTGTGATTTATAAATTACTTTATTGGAATTATTAAGATACAAAACCCAAAATTCTTCGTGCGGTAATTCGCCAATAATAGGTTGCATAATTTCAAAAACTGCTTTGCTCGACGTAATTTTTTTTAATTCGACGGTTTCTTCTACTCTGCGTCTTCTTCCTAATTCTAGTGCTGCGGCTATAGCTATGGCTTTCGCTTCCCCTATCCCTTTAAATTCCATCAGTTGTTTCAAGGATAATTTTCCTAAAGCGTTCAAGTTATTGTCAATGCTTGAGAGTATTCGTTTGCTTAAACTCACAGCACTCTCATTTCTACTTCCTGAACCAATAAGAATGGCAACCAACTCGGCATCGCTCAAAGCTGCTTTGCCTTTTAGCATCATTTTTTCGCGTGGCTTGTCGTCTTCTGCCCAATTTTTTATCGAAAAATTTTGTTCCAAAGTATTTTTTTTACGCTATTAGTTTTTTTACCTCATCAAAATTCAATCCTCCATAGTTTCCTGAACTCATCAGTAGCAGTGCTGAATTATCGAAATCATATTTTAAAATAAATTCCTTAAACTCTTGTGGATTGGTATAAATAATTAAGTCATCACGCTTAAACGCTTTTGCAATTTGGTCATACGATACGGCTGAAAGTTGTTTGATTTTCACAGCATCTGGCGAATAGAAAACTACGGCAACATCAGCAGCATCAAGAGCTCCTTCGTATTGCTTTAAAAAATTGGCATTCAAGCTACTGTACGTGTGCAGTTCTAAACAGGCTACTAATTTTCTTTCCGGAAATTGCGCTTTTACAGCTTTAGTGGTTGCAGCGACTTTGCTGGGTGAATGCGCAAAATCTTTATAGGCTACTTTCCCAATTCCTTCTGCTATTTTTTCTAAACGTTTGCTCGCACCTTTAAAACTTGCAATAGCTTCATAAAAATCGGCTTCGTCTACGCCCATATTTTGGCATATCCATTTGGCTCCAGACAAGTTATTGAGGTTATGTTCACCAAAAACTTCGATTGGCATTGCTCCCTCGGGTGTATCAAGCATTGTTATTCCGTTTTCTACTGAATAATTTGGTGTTTTATAAGGCAATTTTCGTATAGTATTGGATGAATCTTCGGCTACTTTTTTAACCGTTGCATCTTCTTCGTTATAGACTAATATTCCTCCTTTTGTAATTTGATTGACAAATATTTCAAACTGTTCTACATAATTTTCAAATGTTGGAAAGACATTAATGTGATCCCATGCAATTCCTGAAAGCAACGCAATATTAGGTTGATACAAATGAAATTTTGGTCGCCTGTCTATGGGAGAAGATAAATATTCATCGCCTTCTAAAACTATAAAATCATTTTCTTCGGTGAGATGAACCATTGTTTCAAAACCTTCTAATTGTGCGCCAACCATATAATCAACTTGGATGTTGTGATAATGCATTACGTGAAGAATCATAGAAGTTATTGTCGTTTTTCCGTGAGAACCGCCAATAACAACGCGTGTTTTATTTTTGGATTGTTCGTAAAGAAATTCAGGATAGGAATAAATTTTTAAACCCATTTCCAGCGCTTTCAGCAGTTCAGGATTGTCAGCTTTGGCGTGCATTCCTAGGATTATGGCATCAATATTGGGAGTTATTTTTTCGGGAAACCAACCCATTTCTATCGGTAATAATCCTTTGTTTTCTAGTCTCGATTTGGATGGTTCAAAAATTGCATCATCACTGCCCGTAACTTGATCTCCTTTGTTGTGTAATGCCAAGGCGAGATTGTGCATGGCTGCGCCTCCAATAGCTATAAAATGGGTTCTCATTCTTATAATTTCTTTTTTTCTTGATAATTTTCTAAAAGGGTTTTTGCTTTTTCGGGCTGATTCATTTTGTTTTTATAGAGATTGGCTAATTTTTGATAGCTTACTTTGGAACCACCAATTGCAATAGCTTTGCTATATAGTTTTTCAGCATCTTTATATTTTTCAAAATATTCGGCAATGTGTCCGCTGGCAAGATAGCCGTCGACAGGAGATATTTTTTGCAATTCGTAAGCATATTTTTGAGCTTTGTGTTCACTTCCGCCAATAATAGCAGGTAGTTGCAGGTATAATTCTATTAATGCCCAGCGTGCTTCAACATGGTTTGGATTGATTTGGATTGCTTTTTCGAAGTTTGCTTTTACATCACCTATCATTCCGAGTGCTCTAAATTTATTACTCTCCTTGGCTTTCATACCAAGGCAGCCGCCGTATTTGTAATAATAATTTGCATTGGATGGATTAAGTCTTTTTAGTTTATCATAGTAAATTAATGCTTTATCCCACGATTTATTGCTTCCTTCAATATCACCAAGATATTCTAACGTTTTAAGATGGTTGGGATTTTCTTTCAAGATATTTTCAAACATTGGCTTTGCCAAAGCGTATTTTTCTTGAACAAATAACTTTTCTGCTTTCTCAAAATTTGTTTGTGAAAAAACCATAATTGGGGCTGAAAATATAATAAGGAAGAAAAAATACATCAAACAGTTCATAATGTCTTTACTTAAGCAAATATAGTTCATTATTAGGATTTCAATAATAGATATTCAGCAAAAAACGTCCTAAAAAAATTAGGACGTTTTTAAATACTTTATGAAAAGCTTCATTATTTGAGATAACAAATGGCTTATTTGACCAATGTCATTTCGTCTACAATATTTTTTGCGCCCGAAAAATTCTCGATAACCCATAGTACATAGCGAATATCAACATTGATGGTTCGTTGCAATTTTTTATCAAAAATCACATCGCCTGCCATTGCTTCGATATTTCCATCAAAGGCTATTCCTATCAGTTCGCCTTTTCCGTTTAAAACCGGCGAGCCCGAATTTCCTCCAGTAATGTCATTATCTGTCAAGAAATTAACATGCAAACTTCCGTCTTTATCGGCAAATCTTCCGTAATTTTTCTTTTTATTCATTTCTAAAACTTTCACCGGCAAGTCAAACTCTTCATCGCCTTTTTTATATTTTTTTACTTGTCCGTCCAGTGTCGTGTAATTATTGATAGTAGCATCATTGCGCTTGTCTGCTGGCAAGGAACGTACTTTCCCGTACGTCAAACGCAGCGTTGAGTTAGCATCTGGATATTTGATGTCGCCAATTTTAGATTCTCTTAACCCTTCTACTAGCAAGCGGAACGAAGCACCATAATCGTTTTGTGCTTTAACAATTTCATCTGATTTGGAGTTGTATTGCGTCAATAAATCATTAGAAAGTAAATAGAAAGAATCCGTGTCTAATAAGGTTTGATTAGGCTCTTTTAGAAATGCTTTAACTTTATCTAAAGAGGAAAAAATACTTTTATCAATGGCGTCATTTACATATTTCGTAAAATCATTTTTATTTTCGTCTCCAATTTTCTTAACCATCGGTGCTATAGCATATCCAGTAGATTTTGTCGCGTAGAGTTTAAGTTGTGCCGCCAAAATATCTTTTTCTGCTGGAAGGTATACATCTTCAAAGAATTTGGTAGTGAATTCAATAATTTGTGGTGCCATCGAAGCACGTTTCGCTGCATCAACTTTGGTATAAATATCCAATTGTTTTCCTAATGTTCTTCCTATAATGGCATAAGCACTAGTTCTAAACATTTGTTGCAAATAATTGTCGTGTCTTGATTTTTCGTTGGTCAAACTATAAAACTTATTGATGTTCGCAACCACATTACCATATTTGGCTTTGTTTTCGGGTTTATTTGCCCAATCATTGAACTTTGCTTCTTGTGCTGCTTTTGATTTAGCTGTGCCAAATTTTGATAAGGCATCAATCATTCCTTGTCGGTTTTTCCAGTAATTTGCCGTTGACGCATATTTTGAAGCATAAACCAACCGAAGGGCATCGCTTTGTTCCATATATTTTTTCATACCGTCCATTCCGGTCTTGGCACCTTCAACCCATGCAGGATAAGCAAACTTTACATTTTGATTGATTCCGCTTGCGGGCATCCAACGGTTTGTTCTGCCTGGATACCCTAATATCATAGCAAAATCGCCTTCTTTGACACCCGATAAATTTACGGGCAAATAGTGTTTTGGTTGTAAGGGTACGTTGCTTACTGCGTAGTCTGCAGGGTTTCCGTCCTTGTCTGCATAAACTCTAAACATAGAGAAATCGGCGGTGTGCCGTGGCCATTCCCAGTTATCGGTATCGCCGCCAAACTTGCCTAAACTCTCTGGAGGAACGCCTACTAAACGAACGTCTTTATAATCTTGGTATACAAAATAATAGTATTCATTGCCTTGGAAAAAAGATTTAACCGATACGGTATATTTTCCGTTTTCATTGTTTTCTTTTTCGATCATGGCAATTTCTGCATTGACTGCTTTTTCTCTGTCGGCTTCGCTCATTGATGGGTTTAGTTTGGCTAAAATTCGTTTGGAAACATCATCCATTCGGACAAAGAAACGTACAAACAAACTTGATTGCGGATGTTTTTCGGCTGCTTTATTTGCTGCCCAATATCCGTTTTTGAGCAAGTTGTTATCCGCAGTTGAGAGTTCCGCAATGGCATCATAACCGCAGTGGTGGTTGGTTAAAACCAATCCGTCTTTGGAGATAATTTCGGCAGTGCATCCTCCGTTGAACTGCACAATGGCATCTTTAAGACTGTGGTGATTGATGCTGTAAATTTCTTCGGTGGTGAGTTTTAAACCTTCTTTTTGCATGTCTCTGTGGTTTAATCTTTCGATAAACATTAAGAACCACATTCCTTCGTCGGCTTTCATACTCATTGGCATTAATAGCGTAGCGATGAGTAAGGATAAAATAATTTTTTTCATATTTAATAATTTATTTTTTGAGTGGGGCTAATATACTTTTTTTTGCCTATTTGATTCACAAACAAGTACAAAAACTACTAGTATTTCTTAAATTTTAACTTTGGTTTAGGATATGGTTAATTGTGTGACTGAAAAAGGTATGGAATAATCAGAAAGTTGTTGTTTTAAAAAAATGAGTAAAATAGAAAGTTCGGAAGGCAAGAAATGAAGTTCGAAAGGGGTAAAATAAGTTTCGGAAGGCAAGAAATGAAGATCGGAAGGCGTGAAATGAAATTCGAAAGGTGTGAAATTAATTACGAAAGTTGCGCCGTAAAAGACGGAAATATAAAATTGCCCTTCGACTGCGCTCAAGGTGACAAGATGGATGGCGAAGTTGACTGGATTTTCGGATTAAAAAAGGCTCCCAGGTAGAACCCTTTTGTTAGAATTTTTGTTTTTTTTATTATTTTGGTGGCGACGAAGGTAGACAAACATGCGTTTATACGCCCCAATAGTGGTAAATTGGTGTATATTTTTTGCGCCTATATACGAGTTATAAGCAATTTTACGGAACGTACTCGCAACAACGAAACTAATAAATTAATTCAATACTATGAAGAAATACATTTATACAGCAACAATCTTTTTCCTTCTTATTCTATCTTCTTGTTCTGAAAAGAATGAAAGTAGCCAAAACATTTTTGAAGCAGACAAAAATGCGTTACTAAAATCAATAGACATTTTAGGGAAAGCAGCCGACAAGATGAATAAAATTTCAGCTACTGAAAGTGAAATAAATATTAATAATATTGCTGATAATTCGCAAGTTTCAAAATTAACGGAACAACAACAAAGTTATCTTGAAGCATTAGAAGAAATTGAATCAGGCATAAAAGAAAGTTATAAAGTTTCTGACAATTTTCTTAATAATATTCACCCCGAAATGAAAACAATGTATCGGGACAATTATATTGGAAGTTTCAAATTAGTTCTTACAGAACAAAAAGCAATATTAAAAAAGGGGTTTGACAAAGGAACCGACATCTTAAAAGATAAAGATTATCTAACGAAACTATCAGAAGAACACGCTAAATCAGAAAAACATATTTTAGAAATGCAAACGTTATGGTATAACTTTATTCAATCTCATCAAGATGTTTTGAATGATGAAATCAATTTATCAGGAAAAAAATCAAACAAATCTTACTGGGGGATGTTTTGGCGTTTTCTGATTGCAACATTTATAGCAGTTATTCTTGTTTCTGTAGTTATAAGTTTACTTGTCTTGCCCATTGCAGGACTTGGTCTTATCGGTGATAAAATAAAGTCAAATGTTTTGCCGTATCTCAACATTCTGTTTTCATTAATTGCAGGTATAGCACAATTTTATTTTTGGCTTCTTTGGGCAGCATTTTGCGTGCACCACATTTACTATTTTATGGATTCACCAAATGTTACACATCGTTGGCTTTATTATATTACAGGATTTTCATTTGCTATCACTCCGATGAGTTATTTATCATCTAAAGAACAAGACATAACGGATTCACATAAAGAAAAAGCAAGTATATTTTTAGGCTCTTCAATTTACATTTTATTTACAGTTGTTATGTTCATTCTCTTTTGCATTTATCCAAACTGGATGGATTATAAATATGTCTCTTTCATTAATGACTGGCTAACGAAGCATTAAACACATAATTAAAAATGGAATTAAAAACAAAAGAGGCATATATAGTTTTTGGTGAACTGGGATTAGCACCTGTTGCAGAAGAAATAATTTTATTTAATAATGAGTTGGTTGAATTAATTCCACATAGTACTAATAAAAATACAATGACAGGTATTCCGATTAATAAAAGACAGAAATATGTATTAAAGTTTTTAGACAAATATGATTGTAAAGAAATTAAAGAACCAACTAAATTTGCCAAACTAACTTATACTAATCATAACAACAAAGAAATATGAATCGTCCTAAAATAGGTTGACTAAAAATTTGACAAATTTATTCATTAATTGTAGCTGAAATTAAATTTCCTTTCCTCTCTACAACAATCTTAATGTTTCTGTTTTGTTTCAAATAATTTTGAATATCGCAATATGATTGAGTATCGATTTTTTTAGTATCAATTTCGTTTATTTTAACAACAACATCACCAATTTTTAAATCTTTAGTTGATTTATTTTCCCAAATAAAGCAAATTTCAAGTTGGATATTATCAGTATCATTTATGCATAAACTTAAATCATTATCAACTTTGTTCTTTTCGTTTGTATTTCCAAGATATACTTGGTTTTCAGTAAAATTAAATATAACATCTTCTAATCCAAATATTTTATTGCCGACTAAAGGCTTCGAATTATCAATTATTGTCGAAACTAAATTAAATCTATTTCCGCCTAATTCTATTTCGTTTAGTATAATTTTTTTAAGTTTACCAACAATATCAGAATTAATAGTTATAAAACCCTTTCCGTAACCATTTACCACATTATTATCAGAATGAGTTTTAACATCTTGAAATACATTATTATTTAACTTTAACATTCCCGAAAACCCAGTATCTAATAAAGCAACAATATACTTGTTATTATATTTTAAACGCAAAAGCGGAGAAATATCGCTTTGCCATTTTATTGAGGTAAAATTTTCATCATTAGTAGTTTTAAATGCAGTTTTAGAAAAATATACATTTTTATTCTTAAAATCAAATTTCCAGTTACATTTTTTTATAATGTTTGCACCCAAAATCCCATCTATTTTGAAGCAAGAGACAGAGTTAATCTTACTTAAATCTTGTTTTATGTATGCAACTTTATTAAATTTCGTTCCATTGATAATAAAGTTTGTTTGAAATATCTTTTTTTCTACATCATTCCCTAGTAAATCAGTTACCGTAATTTTGGATAATTCGCTTGATTTTATATCAATTTCATTAGAAAATATAGTGACAGTTGCACCAGTATCAAACAGAAAATTATATTTTTTATCTTGTATTACGACTTCAATAAATAAGTAACCACCTTGATAATTAAGTAATGCGGTCTCGTTTGTTGTATCTAGATTTTCAATAAAACCACCTAATATTTGCTCACTAATATTAATATCTTGTGAAAAAGTATTATTCACAAAAATACCAAAAACGATAATTAAAGCATATTTGTTCATAGAAGTAAATATTAAGGTGGTTATTTAAAGCAATTTTAGAATGACCAAATTAATGAAACCGACCACTTGAATTTAACCCTTGGTGGTTCTTCTGCCCAGTTCCAGGTATCAGAACCTTCGATTTTAGTCTTAATTTTTCTTTTACCTGCTACGGGATTTTGATAAACTTCTGGCGTTTCTAAAACAATTTCTTGTTTTGTTGCAATTGCGGTTGCAGTTTGAAAACCAATGTACGTCATAAAATCTTTAGAAATTAATCGGGTATATTCAATTTGATCATCATTTAAATCAAAATTTGAAATAACCCAATCTGATGTTTCAAACTGAATTTTGAAAATTTCACTTCTAAATTCGTCTTCGGACAAAGAATTAATCATTCTTACTTTAAGGTCTAAACCTTTTTGATTAAACGGTACTTTTTTTATGATAAAAAAATTTTAGATATAGGCAAAGTTAATAAGGTATTTATCTACTTATTTACAATATTTTAATAAAATTTCTATAAAGAATAGTTAAAATAGATAAGGCTTCTGCCAACAGGGGTTTGGCAAAATTGGGGTTTCGGTCATTCCTCGAAAGTTGGTTTTGTGTTTGCGAGATTGGTTTTAAACCTTTACATTTGGCTAACTTTGCCCCCAAATTCAGCCAAGCCCAACTCGTTAACTGCCATTATCGAATCACGAACGCATAAAATCGAATCGAATCGAATCATTTTCGAAAATATTTATATATTTGTGAAATGGAAAACAATGTATATAACTTCAAAATTGACATAGATTGGAGATTGATTAATATAATCAGTCAAATAGATCGATTCGATGCGTCTTGGACTACTATTGAGAAAAAAGAAGGTCAAAGTTTAAAACAACTAAAGTCAATTGCAACCGTCAGAAGTGTTGGAGCTTCTACTAGAATAGAAGGTTCAAAAATGAGCGATGAGGAAGTAACTGTTTTGCTCCAAGAATTAGATATTTCAAAATTAGAAGATAGAGATTCACAAGAAGTTGTTGGCTATTTTAATGCGTTTGACATTATTTCAGAATCTTATATGGATATAGATATTTCAGAAAATAGTTTGAAGAATTTGCATAATATCTTGATGAGACATAGTAAGAAAGACGAATGGCATAAAGGAAAATACAAACAACACAGCAACGCAGTTGAAGCAAATTATCCTGATGGAACTAAACAAATTGTTTTTCAAACAACTGAAGCAGGATTTGCAACTGAAAATGCGATGCAAAACTTAATAAATTGGTACAATAATGACTTAACAACTCATCCATTAGTTAAATGCTCACTATTTACATATGAATTTTTAAGTATTCATCCATTTCAAGACGGAAACGGAAGATTGAGCAGATTAATTTCATCTTTATTGCTACTGAAAAATGGATATAATTGGATTCAATATGTCAGTTTTGAACACGAAATAGAAAACAGAAAACCTCAATATTATAGAGTTTTAATGAATTGTCAAAGTCAAAGACCTAACGAAAACGTAAGTGAATGGGGTGTTTTCTTTTTCGATGCACTGAAAAAAATTCAAGAACAACTTATATTAAAATTAGAGCAAAGTGGTATAGAAATTCAATTATCACCAAGAGAAAAATCAATATTAACATTTATCATTAACAATGCTGGCTGTAAATCGGGAGAAATTGCAAAAAAACTTGGAATTCCAAGCCCAACAATCAAAAGATTATTACCCGAATTAATACAAAAAAACTTAATTGAAAAACACGGAATTGGACCAAGTACAAATTATTCAATAAAATAACGGCAGTTAACAGCGGTTTCACAAAATGTGGGCTTTGGGTCTTGAATTCAAAGATTGTTTTGTACTTTTGAGTTCAGTGATTAACAGAAATGTAAGTGCTAATTGAATCGTCCTAAAATAGGTTGACTAAAAATTAAACACTTTTAGTATTCTATGGAAACATCAACAAATCAAGCCAGCCGAAAAAACGGCTATCAAAAAGTAACTTTCCAGCACAAACTTTGCCAAGTTTCAATGATTTCAAGAATGCTTGTCCTAGTAAATACGACAATGGTCAAGTAGTTTGCACTAATATTGGAGGTGGTGCTTTAACAATGTATAATAATGTAGCAAATAGCGGTTTTAGATTAAATACTTGTGCGCTTCGCGTATCTAGGGCATTGAATTATTCTGGAATAATAATTCCTGCTTTACCTGATAACCCAAACGGCACAAAAAACACAGTTGTAGGTTCAGATGGAAAGAACTATATAATAAGTGCTAAAGTTTTGAATGCTTGGCTGCGTAAAACTTTCGGAACAAATCCTTCAAATTATCAACATTATACTGCTTCTCAAGGAGGTGCACATGGAGTTGGTTTTTCACCTTTACTAGCTAATATAAACGGGATTTATTCCATGGTTTCTTTACCCGCTATACAACATACTTGGGCTACAGGTCATGCGGATTTATTAAATTCGAATTCTACTTGTGGAAATCATTGTCTTTTTTATGAAGCTCCTATTTTGCGTTTGGACGTATGGGAATTAAATTAAAATTTTTATGAAATCAATATTATTAGTTTTCAGTTTCTTAATGTTATTAAGTTGTTCAGTAACAAAAGAAGAAAAAGTGTTAAAAAAAATTTATATTAAAGAATTTAAATATAGATATTTTGCTAGCTGTGTAAAGAATGGTTTTGATAATTCAAAAGAGGTTCAAACACTTTTTGAAGTTGACAATAGTGGATATGGAGAACCTATTTTGGGAGATAAATATTTATTAATAGACAGTATTGCCAAAATTACTGCGAAGAAAATAAAGTTAGATTCAGTTAATTCTATTGGAAAAATAGCTGAAGGTGTACAAGGGAAAAAAGTGTTTTCAACATGTCTGTGTGAGTACAATAGTAATTGGTTAGACTCAATAGCAAAAAACGAGTACAAAAAAAACCTAAAACTAGATAGAGATTTTAAACGAGTATTAAATAAAAATTAAATAAAAAGCAGTTTTGGCTTCG
>NZ_JANXUG010000097.1 GCF_025352015.1 Flavobacterium sp. | reverse complement strand
TTTTTCATTTAACTCATTAATAAGATCCAATGCTTTTCCAAATTGTTGGGTATTCATGTACAACGACATTAAATCTTCTTTGTAATCTTCTTTAAATGTCACTAATTTTTCAACCACAATAATCGCCTGATTGTAGTCATGGGTTTCATAACATACATCGTACATTCCGACCCATGCCCAGCGATTTTCGGAATCTATTTTGGTGACTTTTTCAAAACTGTCGTACGCGTCTTTATACTTTTTTTGAGCTAAATAATTTTTACCTAATTCAAAATAAACTATGGGGTTTTCAGGTTCAATGGCTTTCCCTTTTTCTAAAGCTTCAATAGCTTTGTCATAGTTTTCCATGCACTTTTGCTTAATGGCCTCATAAAAATAATCCTGAAATCCATCGTCTAAAGTAACAACTTCATTATCGGTTTCTTTTTGCGCCACACTGCTATTGGGAACGCAAAACATTCCATATAACAAAGCATATAATACAAGTCTTTTCATTTTTATGATGAATTTAATTCAGTAAATGATTTATTCTAAAACCGAATAATCGCCAATACTGATGCTGGTAAAATCGCCATCAAAGCTAGCATGATTTCCTATCATAGCATTGTCTAAATGAGCATTTTTTATGTGTGAATGATTCTGAATCAAACTGTTTTTGATTTCGGAATTTTCAACATGACAACCATCGCCTAATGAAACATTTGGACCTACCGTTGCATTAATTAAAATTACATTTTTTCCAATATAACAAGGCGGAATGATATTCGAGTTTTCAAATTTCACATCATAATCTACCAAATGTTCTCCATCATTATGCAAAAAACCTAACATTCTGGAATTGGTCTCCACAGTTACCTCTTTATTCCCACAATCCATCCATTCATCTACTTTTCCCGGAACAAATTTCATCCCTTTTGTCATCATTTGCTTTATGCCGTCATTAATTTGGTATTCGCCACCGTGAATGATATTATTATCCAAAACAGACTGAAGTTCCTCTCTTAAAACGGAAATATCCTTAAAATAGTATATTCCTATTACCGCTAAATCAGAAACATATTCTTTGGGTTTTTCTACTAACTCAACAATTTCATTGTTTTCGTTCAAATTTATTACCCCAAAAGCTTCCGGATGATCTACTTGTTTTACCCAAATGACACTGTCTGCTGTGGTATCTATATCAAAATCGGCACGAATTAATGTATCAGCATACGCAATTACTGCCGAGCCACTCAAAGAATCTTTGGCGCACATAATTGCATGACCCGTTCCAAGGGCTTCGTTTTGATAATAAATGGTACCTTTTGCCCCTAATTTTTCAGCAATGGCAATCAAATCTTCTTCTACTTTTTTGCCAAAACTTTCATGAATGATAAAAGCTACTTCCTCTATTTTTTGATTCAAAATGCCTGCAATATCTTCTACCAAGCGGTGAACAATTGGTTTGCCAGCAATTGGGATTAATGGTTTGGGTATTGTTAAGGTATGTGGGCGAAGTCTTGACCCGCGACCCGCCATTGGAACTATTATTTTCATGTTTATTGTATTAAGATTTGAGTATTAAGTATTAAAACTAAACTCTTTTACTATTATTTAACTGTTTACTGTCACTGAATACTGCCAACTATTTCACTCCTGTACTACCAAATCCGCCTTCGCCTCTTGATGTTTCAGAGAGAGTTTCAACTAAAATCCATTCTGCTCTTTCGTGTTTGGCTATGATTAATTGGGCTATTCTTTCACCATTTTCTACGGTAAAATTTTCATTCGATAAATTTACTAATATCACACCAATTTCCCCTCTATAATCAGCATCAACTGTGCCAGGTGCGTTTAAAACCGTGATGCCTTTTTTGGCCGCCAATCCGCTACGAGGACGAACTTGGGCTTCGTAACCTATGGGTAACTCCATAAACAAACCCGTTTTAACGATGGCTCTTTCTAATGGTTTTAGTTCTATTGGTTCAACCAAATTTGCCCTCAAATCCATTCCTGCGGAGGCAATTGTTTCATAGTTGGGCAATTCGTGTCCAGAGGTGTTGATTATTTTTATGACCATTTTGTTATCATTACGAAGACCCTTGCGATTGAATCCTCTTGTTTATTTTTTCTTTTTTATAATGCGTACCAATGTTTCTTTTTCATTAAAATAAATGAAATATAAAAATACGGTCAACAATATTATTTTTACAAAGTAATTTTCTCGTAGATACGGAACGTAAAAAGATACTACCGAAAACAATATTGTCATGCCCAAATAACTGAAAATTTTATTAAAATCGTATGGAATTGGATAGTGTTTTTGCCCCAATTTATAAGATATAATCATCATACTTCCGTAAGCGGCAATAGTCGCAATTGCCGAACCATAATAGCTCATCGAAGGGATTAAAAGCCAGTTCAAAAGCAAGGTTATTGCGGCACCAACCAACGAAATGTACGCTCCAATTTTAGTTTTATCAATCAGTTTGTACCACACCGAAAGATTGGTATAAATTCCGAGAAAGAAATTGGCCAAAACAATGAGCGGCACCACTTTAATAGCGTTCCAATAGACCGCTTTTGGTACCAAAGGAACTTTCAACAAATCGATAAACGCAATCACAAACAAGCAAATAAACGAACCAAAAATCACAAAATATTTGGTGATAGTGGCATACGTTTGTGGCGCATTTTCATTGCTGGCATGACTAAAGAAAAAGGGCTCAATCCCCAATGTATAAGCAGTTCTAAACAGCACCATAAACATCCCTATTTTATAACAGGCAGCATAAGCCCCAATTTCTGACAACGGAACATGCATCCAGTCCAATAGGATTTTGTCAAAATGCTCGTTGATGGCAAAAGCAATTCCGGCAAACAAAATAGGCAGTCCGTAGTGCATCATCTTTTTCCAAAGTACAGCATCAAATTTCCATGAAATACTCGTATAATTAGGAATTAAAACCAGCAACGTGACTAAACTAGCCACCAAATTGGAAACAAAAATATACCCAATCTGAAAGCTCTGAATATAAATCGTACTTAAAAATCCGTTAGGATTATTGGCAACCAATTTTGGTAACAACGCCAAAAAGAAAACATTCAGCAATAGATTTATCGAAACGTTCGTCATCTTTATGGCAGCATATTTCATTGGCTTCCGCTCGGCACGAAGCTTTGAAAACGGAATGATTGCCAAGGCGTCCAAAGTTAAAATCCATATAGTATAAGTGATGTATTCTACACTGATACCAGACCAGTGTGCCAGTGTGTGCCGAAACAATAAAGCTAAAAACAAAAAACCTATAGAAGACCAAAACAACGAAACGGTAGCTGTTGAAATAACATTTTTCTTGTTTACTTCGGTATTATAAAACCTAAAAAAAGCCGTTTCCATGCCATAAGAAAGTACAACATTAAAGAAAACCAAATACGCAAAAATGATTGAAACCTCGCCCATTTTGCTTTTATCGGGCAAATAATAAACAAACAACGGATTGAGAATAAAACTAATTATCCTAGGGAAAACTGTTGCCAGTCCGTAAATAAGTGTTTGTTTAAAAAGATTTTTATAAAGGCTCAAGGAAAGTTTTTTTGGTACCCAACAAAAATAACTATTAAATGCATTCCAAAAAAAAAGAGCGAACAAATGTTCACTCTTTTATAAACTTCCCACTAGCACTTCCCTTATCACTGGCAATCCTCATGAAATAACTCCCACTTTGCAATCCCGAAACATCAATACTTCCCGTCGGATTTGTATGTACTTGCACCAATTGCCCTAGCATATTATAGATACTCACCGAACGCATCGTCACATCCTGTTTTGTGGAAACGGCAAATCCATTGATGGAAACGGCAAATTCATTGATGGAAATGGCAAATTCATTGATGGAAATGGCAAATCCATTGATGGAAACGGCAAATCCAGTAATGGAGGTGGGAAATCGTATTATTGAAATATTTTTTCAACAAAATCTAGTTCAGGAAAAAGGGTCCTCGTGATTTTTTGTCCTTCAATACAAGGTTTCAAACCGCTATAGGTTACGTCTTTTAATGTGTACACAAATATTGCCTTTTCTGCAGGTTCTACTATCTTATATTCTTTTATCCCGTTTTCTTCCTATAAATCAAATTTTATCCCCATTTCTTTTTTAGAATTCCTAGGAGATAATATTTCAATTACTAAATCGGGTGCACCAATACATCCTCGGTCATCCAGTTTTTCTCTATAACAAACAACGCATAAATCGGGTTGCACCACAGATAATACTTTTTTGTCCTCGCTGCTTTTTTTAAAATTTATAAGGCGAACATCAAAAGGCGGAAAGTATAGTCCACAAGGATGATGTTCTAAATATCTGTATAAATACCGATATAAAATACCCGAAACTTCTTGATGCTTTCTTTAAGGAGCAGGATTGATTTCAAAAATTTTTCCTTTTATGAGTTCCAAACGTTCTTGAAATTGCCACAATAAATAGTCGTCATAAGTATACGTTTTGGTTAAATCTAAATCAGATAATTTTGTTACTACTGCCATCTTAAATAATTTTTAAAACAAGTTTAAAGAATTGAATGCGACTATTGCTGAAATAATTTTCGTAAAATAAAAAAGCTAACTCCGTTTTACAACAAAATTAGCTTTTATAAATTATAAAACTAGAATTTATTACCCTTTCAATGCTTCTGCGCCGCCCACAATCTCTAGAATCTCATTCGTAATAGAGGCTTGTCGTGCTTTGTTATACGTTAGCTTCAACTGGTTTCTCAAATCAGTAGCATTATCTGTAGCCTTGTGCATGGCAGTCATTCGCGCACCATGTTCAGAGGCAAACGAATCTCTGATAGCTTTATACAATTGTGTCTTCAATGATTTTGGAATCAAAGTCAATACAATTTCCTCCTTTGATGGTTCAAAGATATAATCCCCTGTTGAAGCCGGCACCTCTGAAGCAATTGTTGCTAACGGCAAAAATTGTTCTGTTTGAACGATTTGGGTCGCAGCATTTTTAAACTGATTGTAAACAATTTCAATTTTATCATACTCCCCCGAAACAAATTTTTCGGACAAATCATCTGCAATACCGGCAACATTGTCAAACGTCAAATTATCATAAATCGCATTGTGATGTCCAAGCACCGTGACCGTTTTTCTCAATACATCGCCTCCTTTTTTGCCAATAGCAAAAACGTCAACCTGCTTTCCGGCATAGGTATCTGCCAAAACTTTTACTTGTTTCACAACGTTGGTATTAAAGGCGCCACACAAACCTCTGTTGGAAGTAATGGCAACAATCAAAACCTTATTCACTTCTCGTTGCGCGGTAAATTCGCCACCAGCATCACTATCCAAAGCAGCGCTTACATTCTGCAACAGTTGAGTCAGCTTTTCGGCATAAGGGCGCATCGCTGTAATAGCATCTTGCGCTTTTTTTAGCTTTGCCGCAGAAACCATTTTCATCGCCGATGTAATTTGCATCGTAGACGAAACAGAACTAATCCTATTACGTATTTCCTTTAAGTTTGCCATTTTTTTTAGTCTAAAGTCGCAAGTCATAAAGTCGTAAAGTCCGTTAAGATGTCAACGCTTGATTGACTTTGGACTTTGGACTTTAAGACATTCGACTTTAATTAATATTTCGCTGAAATCTCTTTAGCTGCTTTTTCCAAAATATCGGTAATGGTATCATCCAGTTTACCTGCTTTCAATGCTTTCAAAACATCGCTATGCTTATCATTCAAATAAGCAAGATAATCTCTTTCAAATTCCTTAACTTTATTTACAGGAACGCTCTTCAACAAGTTTTTAGAACCTGCATAAATTATCGCCACTTGATCTTCTACAGTATAGGGATCGTTAACCGCTTGTTTCAAGATTTCAACGTTTCTTCTTCCTTTTTCGATTACGTTCAATGTAACCGCATCTAAATCAGAACCAAATTTTGCAAATGCTTCCAATTCACGAAATTGTGCCTGGTCTAATTTCAAGGTACCAGCAACTTTTTTCATCGATTTAATTTGGGCATTACCTCCCACACGTGACACCGATATACCTACGTTAATCGCAGGACGAACTCCTGAGTTAAACAAATCGCCATCCAAGAAAATCTGTCCATCCGTAATCGAAATTACGTTAGTTGGAATATAGGCAGAAACGTCACCGGCTTGTGTTTCAATAATTGGTAAAGCCGTTAACGAGCCGCCGCCTTTTACGATACCTTTCAACGTATCCGGCAAATCGTTCATGTCTTTAGCAATGCCATCATCCGCAATTACTTTACAAGCTCTTTCTAACAAACGAGAGTGCAAATAAAATACGTCTCCAGGATAAGCCTCACGACCCGGCGGTCTTCTTAACAACAAAGACACCTCACGATACGCCACCGCTTGTTTTGACAAATCATCATAAATAATCAAAGCAGGACGACCAGAATCTCTAAAATATTCACCAATTGCAGCTCCCGCCATTGGCGCATAAACTTGCATTGGCGCAGGATCAGAAGCGTTAGCCGCAACTATTGTCGTGTAAGCCATGGCGCCTTTTTCTTCTAATGTTTTCGCAATTAACGCTACAGTCGAAGCTTTTTGTCCAATAGCAACATAGATACAAAACACAGGTTGACCTGCATCGTAAAATTCTTTTTGGTTCAAAATAGTATCAATACAAACTGTTGTTTTCCCAGTTTGACGGTCACCAATAACAAGTTCTCTTTGTCCTCTACCCACTGGAATCATCGCATCGATAGATTTGATTCCCGTTTGTAACGGCTCTGTCACTGGTTGACGAAAGATAACTCCAGGAGCTTTTCGTTCCAATGGCATTTCGTAAAGTTCGCCACCGATTGGTCCTTTACCGTCTATGGGTTCCCCAAGTGTGTTTACCACACGACCTACGATTTTTTCGCCCACTTTAAGCGAAGCGATACGTTGAGTTCTTTTTACTGTAGAACCTTCTCTAATTCCGGTAGTTGGTCCTAAAAGTACCACTCCCACATTATCTTCTTCAAGGTTTAAAACGATAGCTTCCAATCCGTTGTCGAATTGTACTAACTCACCGTATTGTGCATTCGATAACCCGTATACACGAGCAATACCGTCACCTACCTGAAGAACAGTTCCTACTTCTTCTAATGTTGCACCTGATTCGAAACCAGATAATTGTTTCTTTAATATTGCTGTAATTTCAGCTGGATTAATTTCTGCCATTTTGATATATCTTTAATGGTAATCTAGTTACTAAACTCTCTTTTTAATTCTTGCAATCTGTTTGAAACAGAAGCATTATATTGTTTGTCGCCTATTCTTAAAATAAATCCACCAATTATTGATGCATCTACTGTGTTTTGAATAGTTAATTTTTTAATTGAAATGGTTGCTGCTTTTGCCAATATTTGAGCTTCTAAATCAGCCGTAAGCGGAAAAGCAGTAGTTACTTTTGCAACCTCAACACCGTTCATCTCATCAAATTGAGTGTTGAATTGTATCGCGATAGCCAGTAAAATTTCAAATCTTTTGTTTTCTTGTAGCAATCTGAAAAGTGATTTGGTTTCTCCTTGAACTGAAGCAAAAACTTCGGACAACGCTTTCATTTTCAAATCAGAAGTAATGATTGGGCTCGCCAAAAAATCATTCAAGTCAGCACTCGAATTAACCGCAGCAATGATTGATTTCATATCATCATTCACCTGATTGGCTTTTCCGCTTGAAACCGCAGTCTCTAAAATTGCTTTCGCATATCTAATAGCAGCTCTTGACATACCGATTAATTTGATTTAACATCATCCAACAGTTGAACAACCAATTTTGTTTGAGCGGCTTTGTCAGACAGTTCATTTCTTAATACTTTTTCTGCAATTTCGATAGACAAGCTTGAAACTTGAGTTTTCAATTCGGCCATCGCAGCATTTTTTTCGCTATTGATGGCTGCTTTTGCTTGTTCAATCATTTTTCCTGCCTGAACTTGCGCTTCATCTTTCGCTTCGGCAACAATTTTGTCTTTAATCTCTCTTGCTTCTTTGAGCATAGCATCTCTTTCTACTCTGGCATCGGCTAATAATTTTTCATTATCCGATTTTAGGTTTTGCATATCTCTTCTTGCATTTTCAGCCGAAAGCAAGGCGTTTTTTATTCCTTCTTCTCTTTCGTTAACGGCATCCAAAATTGGTTTCCAAGCAAATTTTTTCAACAAGAAAATCAATAACAAGAAAATTAAGGTTTGCCAAAAGAACAATCCGAACGAGAAATCATTTATTAACTTTTCCATAATTTAATTTGGTAATTATATAGGTAAAAATTTTAATTCTTTTTTAAGATAAACCAAAGCTACAACCAACCGTTGCAGCTTTTAGTTTATTGTTTTTTTGGATTAAGATACTGCGAATAACGCTGCAAATCCAATTCCTTCAATAAGTGCCGCTGCAATAAGCATCACTGTTTGAATTTTTGCAGTAGCTTCTGGTTGACGAGCAATTGCATCTAATGCAGAACCACCGATTCTACCAATACCAATTCCTACTCCGATAACTACTAATCCTGCTCCAATAAGGTGAAGATTTCCTTCCATAATATATATATATTTAATTTAACATTCATTTTTTGAGTCTTAAAGTTTTATAGCCTAAAGCCCCAAGTCATTTTGACATTACAACTTTCGACTTTCGACAATTAATGTGCTTCCTCGTGGTGGTGTTCTTCAACAGCCGATCCAAAGTATAAAGCGGTCAACATAGTAAAGATATAAGCCTGTAAAAGCGTTACCAATATTTCAATAAGGGAAATGATAAAGGATAATCCGAATGTCAGAGGGCTTCCTATCCAGCTTTTGAAAACAAACATCATTCCTATCAAACTCATCAAAACGAGGTGACCAGCAAACATATTGGCGTACAAACGAATCATTAAGGAAAACGGCTTGATGATAGCTCCAATAAGTTCAATGGGTGCCAAAATAAATTTCATTGGAACTGGCACTCCTGGCATCCAGAAAATGTGCATCCAATAATCTTTCTTGGCGGTAAAGGTTGTAATGATAAAGGTGATGATTGCCAATCCAAAAGTTACAGAAATATTACCCGTAACATTGATTCCGAATGGCGTCATACCAACCACATTCAAAAACCAAATGAAGAAAAATACAGTCAATAAATGACTCATGTATTTTTTATAGTGTCTTTCTCCAATATTAGGAATTGCAATTTCGTCACGGATGAACAATACAATAGGTTCAAAAAATCTTCCAGCTCCAACAGCTACACCGCCATTTTTAGAATAGGAATTTCCTAAACTTCTAAATAATAAGAACATTAAAAGCGCAATAACCAGCATTGTAAAGACTCCTTTAGTGATTGAAAAGTCTAAAGGTGCAAAATTAATCGGATGATGTTCTTCACCAGAAGAACCAGCCCCTTCTTTCATAGAAAGGTATCCCGAAGCAGCTGTTTTGTAGATTTTTTCGTGGTGTAAAACATAGAAATTCCCATCAGCCTCTGCGATTTTTCCATCATCAAATTTTGAAGAGGAAAATACATGAAGACCTTTGTCCCACAGTATAATTGGCAGTGCGAAGCCATATTCTTTTCCGGTTGCTGCATCGCCAAAAAAAGTAAAACTGTGCGCGTCTAAAACGTGATGGTTTTTTACTTCTTCTATTTGAGCTTTGATTTCAGCTTTTGGGTCTTTATTTTCAGCTTTTACTGTAGCTGTTTCAGCAGTATTTGCCAATACAACCGCAGGTAAAAAAACCATAAACGCGACTATGCTAAAGAGGAATGATTTTTTCGAAAACATCATAACTATGATTTATCTAAATTTTATTTCTGAAATTTGGTGCAAAAGTACACTTTTAATTAATATTAAAAAGTATAAGTTTTAATTTTTTTGACGGAATTATCGATTCTAAAACAATTTATTGCTTATTGTTTAAAATTCTGATGGTTAGAATCGTTTCTATTGCTAAAAAGTAAATAAACACGACAAAAAAGTTCATTTTTTCTGCTGGTGTTTTTGGAAGGTGTGTTTGGATAATTGGTCGCAAAAGCAAGTAAGCCATTGCCATCTTTAAAGTGGTGAAAGCAAAAAAAGCATAGCCCACCGAATTTATCATTACTTCTTTGACTTTCATTAGTATAAAAACAATTATTAATGAAAAAAGCATAAAAAAACTATAGAGCACGGGTGTTGAATATACAAAGTGGTCTTCATATGCTGCAGGAATAATGAAATGCGTTACTGCTTTATGAACGATAAGTCCACCTATCGCTGCAATAAAAACTATAAAGAGTGAAGTGTATTTTTTGAAATTCATTATTCTTCTTCAGATTTATTAATTTCTTTCAATTGTCTAGCGATGTTATAAAAAGAAATTGCAACACCAACTAAAGTTAAAACTTTTACATACACATTATGTTTGTTGTGGTATTTACCGTCGAGCCAATAACCAAGTTGGGAAAACAAAAAAACGATAACTCCCATTTGGATGGGGATATTAATAAGTGCTAACCATTTATTACGACGCTGTTTGTTCTTCTGTTGGTCTTCCATCGGTAATCATGTTTTTTACGTGCGGTTTCATTATACACGAAGCGCTAAATTCGGCACCAGGTTCAACCGAAAGTTTTCCGCAAATTACTTCTCCAATGATGTGTGATTTCGATTTTACATTCAGAATTTCTTGTACTTGTATTTTGCCTTCAAACTTGCCTTCGATATCAGCATTTTTGCATATAATGTCACCTTTTACACTTCCTGCTGGACCAATAACAATTTTTCCTTTGGATTGAAAGTTCCCAATCAAATGACCGTCCAAACGAAAATCTGATGGTGAAATAATATCGCCAAGAATAGAACTTCCTTCAACAATTCTGTTGGTTTTCCCTAAAAGATCTGTATACGATTTTGGACTTTTTTCAAACATTTATTATCCTTTTTTTTCAGGTTTGTCTATACTTCCAGGTGATGGTGGTGGTCCGTATTCTTGTCCTCCTGATGGTTCTTCTCTTCCTTTAGCATTGTTTTTTAAATCTTGCGTAGGTTGCTGTCCCGTTTGTTGATTATTATTTGTCGGAACGGGTGGTTTTGGTTGTTGTGATTCTGGGGCTTTATCTAAAGTGCCATCCCAACTGGGTTGCGGAGCATCTGCGAGGATATTTCCAGATAAATAATCAGCCAAATTCTTTTTTATTTGAACCACTGTATAATTTTCGGTCGAAATAATTATCGGTGTTTCTTGAACTTTGTATTCCTTAAATTCTTTTAAAACCGTGGCAACACCTTTGGCTAAATCCTCTGAAGTCATTCCATGAATTACCACAAAATTATCAGTCATAGTATAAATATCTGAAGAAATAGAAAGTTTTGTCAAATTTCTGTCAGTAATAAATTTTTGAATTTTATCTCGAAGTGCTTTTGTAACCGCTTCATCTAAATCTTTACTACTATATAACACTTTCCAATTTTTTGAACTAGCTTTTGATAATTGTAATGCTTCTAGTTTTGGTAAATCTACAGCTATCATTTTTTCTGCTTTTTTGCCTTCTTCTACATTAGGATAAGTAAGCGCCACAAAATTGAGTGCTGTTTTATATTCCGAAAGACCGCTTAATTTACCTATTACATTGGCTTTTAATAATTCAAATTTTGGAACTATTTCGTCTCCTGTAAACCGGTTTATGGCATTATTGGTTGCAGTTAAAACGGCTTTGTATTCTCTGTTTTTATATTGTTTATAAATATTTACATAAACCGCGTTAGGCGAATCGCTTGCTACTTCAATTTCACTTGATGGATTTTGTAAAATTTGAGCATATCTAGAATTTGGGTATTCCCTGATGATACTCGCTTTTATGGATTCGGCTTTTTCTTTATCCAAAACTTCAAAAAGTTTATACAAATTATACATTGATGGCAAAACCAATCTTTCTTCGGGATTATCTTTTAGTAATTTTTCGAATCGATTTACTGCCAATTGAAATTCTTTAAACTTTTCTTTATAGATTATACCCAATTGATAATTGGCAAAATTTCTTTCTTTACTTAAGCTATCTATAACTTTCTTTGAATTGGGCAGCTGATTTCTATAGTAATCAGCTGTATATTTATCGTCAACAACTTTGATATCTTTAAAATCCTTATCATTTTCTGAATCTTTTACCTCTGAATCGGTGCCTTTCAAGCTGTTTTTTTCTGTGATTGATGCCACGCGCCAATTATCTTGCAAGGCTCTTTTGCCCCAAATTTTTGTGAATTCTGCTTTACCGTAAGCCACCGTTGAAGGATTATAAAAGTAAAAAGACCCTGCTCCCGCTGATGCAATATCGCTATTAACTTTCGGTTCTATTTTCGGTTTAATTGCACTTGAACCAACGCCATCTTTGGAGTTAATATCACCGTTGTTCTTTTCTTGATTTACTTTTATGATAGCTGCTTTCTCGGCTAATTTTTTCTTGATTTCTTCCTCTTTTTTAAGCTTTACAATATACTTTTCAAAATAGACTGTCTTTTCTGAACTTGACATATTGTAAATAGAAATAATACTGTCGTTGGATTGCGCTATTGCTTCATATTTTATAACATCGTCTAGGTTTTCTCTTTTCTTTTTTATCAAATTATACTCGCGCGTTCTTGGTTTTAACTGAACCAAAGTACTGTCGAAATATTTACCCGCATTAACAAATTTTGATTCGATAAAACAAATGTCGGCAAGGTTTCTATAATTTGATGCAATAAGATAAGTATCTTGTGTTTTCTTTTTTAAAGAGAGGTTGTACTCTTTTTTGGCCAATAACCTATTGTTTGTTTTTTCACGAAATATAGCAAGTTGATGATGTAAAACATCTAGGAAAGGTCTGTTTTCTCTATCTTTTAATAAATCATTATATTTTTTTAGAAATGCAATCGTATCTCCTTTTTTATAATCAAATTGACTGGCCTGTCTAACATGAGCGTGAATTATATATTGTCTTGCCGCTTTTCTATGCATATCAATTACCGATTGGTAGCTTGCATTAGCACTGTCTTTGTAACCTAATTGTTCATACAATTGTCCTAAAATGTAATTGTAGCGAGAAACTTCTTCATTAGATTTCGTGAATTTTTTTGCAATTTTAAGTTTTGTAACTGCGCTGTCTTTTTCTTGCAAATTGATAAATGCTTGGGCCAAAGTAGCATTTGCATCAGCAAAAATTTGATTTTTAAATTTGATTTCTTTCAATAATTTCCGAAGATTATTAACCGCCAAAGCATCATTATCCAGACGCATATTGGTTTTTTCTCTCCAAATTTTTACTTCATATATTTTGTCGCTCTCGGGAGATTTATTCAAAACATAATTGAATGCATCTAAAGCTGGTACAAATCTTTGATCATAGTAACGTGCTTTGCCAAGCATCAGGTAGGCTTCATCCATTTGTGGGTTTTTTTCTGAACCATTGATGTTCATGGAATGTTTTTGAATAGCTTTGGTAGACTTGGTTTCTGCTTTATCAAAGTTGGCGTTTGTAGTGTTGCCAGGCGCTAAATTATCCGCCTTGATTTGCATTCTTTCAACAGGAAGAATTTCCCAAAAATTATCTATATTTTGAAGTTTAACTTCAATGATTCCTTTATTTAATGCAGTTCCGCCATTATATAAGATGTTGTCTTTAGTACTCAAGGCGTGCGAATTTCTAGAAAGCCATGTGTTTCTTTTGGTAGAACATGCTATCAACAAAATCAATAATCCCGAAAAGATGAAGTATTTAATGGTATTGGTTTTCAAAGCAAAACGTTTAATGATGTAACGCATAAAAGTTATAAATAGTATAACTAACGGGTAAAAATACGTTTCTTTTTGATATAGCAAAAAATTAGACTGCAAAAAATGCTTCTAGCTCTTTTAATGTTTCTGGTGAAGTTTGAATGTCTTTTACCACTTCGCCCAAATGCAAAGCAACAATTCTATCACAAACTTCAACGGTGTGCACTAAATCGTGCGAAGAAACCAAAATAGTCACATTAGGATTATCGGCTAACTCTTTGATGATTTTCTTTAATCTATTTACTGTTGTTGGATCTAAATTGGCAAAAGGTTCGTCTAAAATAATCACTTCCGGATTTCCTATAAGTGTGGCTATGATTCCAACTTTTTTCATGTTTCCTTTGGATAAATCTCTTAAATATTTTTTGCTGTTTAAAATTTCTCCGTTAAAAAAATCGTTATGTTTTGCCAGTAGCGCATCAACATCTGCTTTGTTTTGACCTCGTAAATCACCAATAAAATAGAAATATTCTTCGGCAGTTAAATACCCAATCAAAAAACTCTCATCAATAAATGCTGCCGTTAAAGGCTTCCAAGCTTCGCTCTTATCTACTTGAATTTCATTGTTAAAAATATGACCAGTACTTGGCTGAATTAAATCTAAAAGTAAACTAAAAAAAGTGGTTTTCCCCGCGCCGTTATTACCTACCAGTCCAAAGCTTTGTCCTTTTGGAATTTCTAGGTTTGGTATGTTTAAAACCATTTTTCCTAAATTGTATCTTTTGGTTAAATTATTTACTTGTATCATGATTTTATAGTATGTTTAAATTTAATTTTTCTGTTTGTATGCTTCAATAGTTGCGTATTTTTCGGTTTTATAGATTTTTTCAATTATGGCAAATACTTTATTTCTGAAAGTAAAACCACAAATTCCAGCTATGGCAACAAATAGAAATCCAACATTTGCTGAAAAAAAGGAATAACCTGCTGCATATAAAATCATTGGTACAGCTAGTTTAGGAATCGAAATCAACATCGTTTTTACATTAAAGGCTTGCTTGTCACCAAAAGCTTTTTTTGCCAAAGTCAAATCAATTGGGGTTTTAACAAAAGCGCCACCAAGCATGACTAAATGCGAGTTGACTCCAATATTATAAATGGCTCCAACTACAATTAACATATACGTTTGCCAACCAAAATATAAATAAAAAGAAGCAATTACTGTGGATATTACGGTAGCAATAACCATCAACCACCATTTTGAACTGATGTAATCCTTATATTGAATGTTTTGGCTCATAATCAGTTGATAATAAGCGCTGTCCCAACTAGGGACAAATTGTCCGAAGGTGAATAAAAATCCGCCTGAAACAAATATACCAGCAAAAACGTGCATGGCTGGATTGTTATATGCCTCGATTGAATTAGTAAAAAATAATAATCCGTAAAAAATGAACAAAAAACTCATTAAGACGGTGGTTCGTGAGCGCTTGTTTCTTTTCAAAAGCTTGATATCGTTTTTGAGAAATGTTCCAAGTGTACCAAATTGGTTTAACCAAGTAAAGTTTTCTGTTTTGGCTTGATCGCTTTTTTTTGCCAAACCAGTATCTAAATTTAAGTTCTTTTTGAAATAATCAAAGGATAAATAATAGGTAATAATTGCCAAAAGTATAGGAACTAAAAACAAATAATTTGTAGTGTACATTCCCGCGAAGAATGGTTGTGTGTAGTTTGTAATATCAAAAACATGGTAATACTGCGCTGTGCCTAAACTTGCCACAACTGCCAATAAACCATAAAAAACACTGTCTTTATTATTGATGAAAACATTGATAAAATTATTGGTATAAATTAATGCGGCAATGCCAAAAAGCCAAAAAACAACCAGAAAACCATAGCCGTGAGTAAACAATACAACCGTAAAAGGCAGAAAGAAAAAAACATGCAGGATATTAAAAAATGAAATGGCTGTCTTTGCTAATGAAAAATGAACAATCGTTTTTCTTTTTATAGGTAAAGTCAATAAAGGTCTAATATTTGTCACGGGCATTTTTTGAAAAAAATACCTAATCACCAAATCGACAAACAAGTAATAAATCAAAAATTTATTGACCGTTGCCAGCGGGTCTAAATGCATGTCTTCTTTGAGCAAAAAGAAAACGCCAACTCCGGCTGCAGTAAAAACAACCATGAAATAAAGTGCAACAAACCCCATTACGATTTTCAATGCTAAATTTGTGGCAAACGAAGCCGAGCGTAAAAAAGATTTCCACTCGAGTTTGATGAACTGTTTGAACATAAGTATTGATTTTAGTTACTGAATTAGTTTTGAAAGATAGAAAAATGTTACAAATATTGAATTCTAAATTTTTTTATTGTAAAAAAATAATGAATAATAAATGTAACATATAAAAAAAAAGTTACGCCAACAGTTATATAATTTCCAAAGAAATCTTTGTAAAAACCATTAATAAAAAGATCTAAATAATAAATTACAACAAGAATAATTGATGTTTTTTCAAGGTAGAAATAACGTTTTCTAATGACAAGATTTACTACTACTTGAAGGACACTAAAACTAATAATTGTTAAAAATAATGCTTGATGAATTGTCTTTAATATACTGTCTTCGTTGAAATAACGATAGCCTATTATAATCAATAATCCTAAAATTATATTGTATGATTTATAAAATGTCTTTGAAAATTGTATTATTGAATTTAAATAATGGCCGGTCATTTTATTGTGTGATTTCAAAAGTTCACGTTTGTTTTTAATCATATACTCTTTAAAAGCATCATAAAAATCAATCTTTTCATGTTCCATTTTTTCTTCAACGCCTGTTGCGATATGATCTGTCATTTCAGCACGAAGGTCAACAAAAATAACATCCGATTTTTCTAAATAAGTGTCAATAAATTTAAGTTCTTTATTTGATAATTTCATATTTTAAAATTTAATTTAGGTTGAACCAACGCCTGCATATTTCGAATAAAATCTACCAATTCTGTCAAGCGATTTACGGTTTCGGCAGTGCCTTTTTCGGTTAATTTATAATACTTTCTTAATCGATTGTTTACGTTTTCTAGTTCTACTTCTAAAACGCCTTCGGCTTCCAGTTTATGTAGCGCAGGATAAAGAGCGCCTTCTGTTATTTTTAATTCGCCTTTGGTAATTTCTTTTACTTTTTGGGTAATTTCATAGCCATACATGCGTCCGTTTTCTTCCAAAAGTTTCATCATAATTGTGGTTAAACTTCCTTTGTACAATTGGGAATTTTTCATTTCATCCTCTTTTAAGAAAACAAATATACATAAGTTTGCTATATGCCTAATATACTTATGTATAAAATTTTAATTTTTCAAACTGTATTAGGTTTAGTAACTTTACCAAAAATTAAACTTCATGTCTGCCTTTTATAAATTACAAATCAAGGAAGTAAAACACGAAACTGCACAAGCTATCTCGGTTTCTTTCCATATTCCAGCCGAATTAAAATCAGCTTATCAATTTACAGCCGGTCAATATGTAAACCTAAAATTAACGTTGGACGGACAGGAAATCCGCCGTGCGTATTCCATTTGCTCTTCGCCTACTAGTGGCGAATTGCGCATTTGCATTAAATCTGTAAAAGACGGTCATTTTTCAAAATTTGCAAATGAAAATCTAAAGGTTGGAGATTTACTCGAAGTTGGTCAACCAGAAGGAAAATTTATATTCGAGCCATCGTTTTCTAGTATAAAAAACTATGCTGGATTTGTTGCTGGTAGCGGAATTACACCCGTTATGTCTATCTTAAAATCGGTTTTAGAAAACGAACCAAAAAGTACATTTGTTTTGGTTTACGGAAATAAAACGCCTGATGAAACCATTTTTAACAACGAGTTACACGAATTGCAGCTCAAATATGTTGGGCGCTTTTTTGTTCATTATGTTTTCAGTCAGGCTAAAGCCGATGGCGAACTTTTTGGACGAATTGACAAGTCGACTGTGAATTATGTTTTAAACAACAAACACAAGGAAAAAGAATTCTATAAATTCTATTTATGTGGTCCCGAAGAAATGATTAATTTAGTTTCTACTGTTTTAAAAGAACATAATGTTGCTGAAAAAAATATCAAATTTGAATTGTTTTCTACCTCAACAGCCAACGAAAATACTGCAGCTGAAAATCATAATGGTCATACCAAAATTACGGTAATGGTTGATGATGAAGAAACGACTTTTGAAATGTCGCAAAAGCAAACCGTTCTCGAAGCGGCTTTAAAACAAGGGCTTGATGCTCCTTATTCCTGTCAGGGTGGAATTTGTAGTTCCTGCTTGGCGCGAATTACAAAAGGTACTGTCAAAATGAAAAAGAATTCTATTTTGACTGATGGCGAAATAGCCGAAGGATTAATTTTAACATGTCAGGCACATCCAACATCTCCAGAGATTTACGTAAATTATGATGATGTTTAGTTAGCGAAAAGAAGAAAGAGAAAAGAAGCAATAGGAAAGAAGAGTGATTTTTTTAGTTCAGAAATTGGTTGTGATTTTTACAGTTAAGCAATCTTGACTCTTATTTTTTCAATAACAATTGCGGGAGAAATCGTTCTCATTGCTTCTTCATAGCCTTCCACTTTCTTATTTCCATAAACGGATGTTGGTAATAAGCGAAACTTGTCCCTATCAGAAACCAAACCGTTTTCTATGGGTTGATTGAATGGTGCAAATCCTGCAAATGGATGCGTTGCGCCCCAAAGCGTAATGACTTTTGTACCAAGCATTGCGGCAATATGTGCGTTTCCAGAATCCATAGAAAGCATTACATCAAGATTGGAAATCAACTCTAATTCTTGTGGTAAATTTAATTTTCCTGCGACATTGATAACGTTTTCTTTTCTTTTTGCAAACGTGTTTAGGATTTCTATCTCCTTATTGCCGCCACCAAAAAGAAAGATTTTATTTTTTGTGTCAGATGCTAAATCGTCAATCACTTGCTGCATCAAATCCTGTGGATAGACTTTGCTTTCATATTGCGCAAAAGGTGCAATGCCAATCCATTTATCTTTTCTTTTTTCACCCGAAACTTTTAAAATTTCATTTGATATATTCTTTTTTTTCGGAAATTTTGGACTAGATAAATCAACGTTAAAACCCAGCTTTTTAAAAGTTTCAACATGTCTTTCGACCATGGTTTTAATTGGTTTGAAAATTTTGTTTTCGGCACGCGTCAATGCTTTTTTTTCGGCTCTGCCTTTATTGGTAAATGCCACTTTTTTTCCGTTTAAAACGAATAACGTACGAATGATTTGAGAACGTAACACATTATGCAAATCGGCGACGGCATCAATATTTAATTGCTTCAAGTCAGTATACAATTTTAGTAACCCTAAAAAACCTTTGTGTCTTCCTTTTACATCCACTGCAAAGAAATCCACATTTGGAATGTCATCAAAAAAAGATTGAAAAAATGGTCGCGAAACCATAGTGATTCTTACGTTCGGATTTTGCTGTACCAACGCTCTGATAACAGGAACTGTTATCGCTACATCGCCCATGGCAGACAATCGAATGACTGCTATATGTTGGATTGGTTTTTGCAACTAGATCAAGTTATTATTTTCATTCTAACGAAGTAAAATATCAATTATAGCGTTTTAGATTCTTCCTTCGTCAGAATGACAAATGGAGTATTATTTTTTGTTTTGATACAACACTGGATTCAAATCGTCGTCGTTGTACATTTTCATTTGCTTGTACACTTTCATAAATTTGTCTCCGTTTTCAATATCGACCAACAAATCGTTGATGGAGATGAACATGTCGCTTTTTTGATTCAATAAAACGTTTAATTTTTCCTGACATTTCATTCGATGTTCTGCTGAAGCTTCGGCACGATTGGCTTCTTCGTTCATGTGATAAATTTTCAAGGCTAAAATAGACAAACGATCTATCGCCCAGGCAGGACTTTCAGTATTTATTTTAGCATTCGGTTTTATCTTTACGACTGCATGTTTTTGCAAAAAATAACTGTCGATATATTCCACCATATCCGTACGAACCTGATTTGACGCATCGATTTTTCGCTTCAAAACCAAAGCTGCTACAGGATCAATATTTGGGTCACGGATGATGTCTTCATAATGCCATTGCACGGTATCTACCCAATTTTTGGCATACAATAAATATTCGATAGTTCCTTTGGTATAAGGGTTTAAAGTAGGTTGATACACATCATCTATGACATGATAATCTTTAATGCTTTGTTCGAAAATAGGAAATGCAAATTGTGAAAACATAACTTAAATTTTTTATTTTATTTAACTTCGATCCGTTCGCGTTTATGGCTCGGGTCATAAAATTCGACCTAAAGGTCTCGGGTGCAAAGATAGTTTTTATACATTTACCTAAATATAAATTATTCTATTCATGCATCTTCATAATATTTCCGAAAACAATAGCATCCTCAATCATTATTTGGCACAAATACGCGATGTCAACATCCAAAAAGACAGCATGCGATTTCGAAAAAATATGGAGCGCATTGGCGAAATTATGGCATATGAATTGAGTAAAACTTTAGAATATAAAGCTATTGATGTTCAAACTCCGTTAGGCATAAAGCGCACAACCACCATTGCCGATCATGTGGTTTTATGTTCTATTCTTCGGGCCGGATTGGCTTTGCACACTGGCTTTATGACTATTTTTGACAATGCCGAAAACGGGTTTGTTTCTGCCTATCGTCATCATTATAACAACGATGCTGATTTTGAGATTTTAGTCGAATATCAAGCAGCTCCTTCTTTTGAAAATAAAAATTTAATTCTGATTGATCCCATGCTTGCCACGGGACAATCGATGGTGGCCGTTTTACAAAAACTGCATTTGGAACAAAAACCAAAAGAAATTCATATCGCCGTTGTAATTGCGGCTCCAGAAGGTATTGATTATTTGCAAAAAAGTCTTCCTGACAGTTGCCATCTTTGGATAGCAGCTATAGATGAAAAACTTAACGAAAAAAATTATATCGTTCCTGGGCTTGGCGATGCAGGGGATTTGGCTTACGGAAGCAAATTATAACTGGGAAAAGAAACTGAAAAAGCTTCCCAAAATTAATAACAATAACACTATCTCCTGATACATTTTATTTTGGGAATATTCAATGTTTGTAGTGCACATAAGTGATAATGGCATGAAAGTAAACAGTAACATGGCATTGTTTTTCTGGGGCGAAATCAAAAACACAGTAACTCCAATCAAAAAGCCGAATATCATTTTCTTATAAGATGCTTGTAAAATCTGTGGTCTATTTGTTAAAGAAAAAACCATTGAAAATACAAAATACAATGCAATTACCGCAAAGAATGAAAGTGCCATATTTTGATAATTATTGGTAAAATAATCCAGCTGAAAATTAGTTTGGGTTTGACTTAAGATATGTGCAATCCATGTTTTATCGAATGCCAAAGCGTAAACCATAAATATAACTATCGTTGCAAAAAAAGCCACAAACGGTAACAGCCAATTTCTATAATCTCTTGAGACGTGAAAAATTATAGAAATGTATACCAATATGATGAAAAGAATGCACCAAAAATGAAATAAGGCTGCAATAAAAATCCACATAGATGCATCAAAAATTTTCTCTTTTGGCGCTTTTAAAGTTTGTAACGAAATCAATCTTCTTATCGCTAAAAGCAGAAAAAAATTGGCAAAAAGCAAGTTATTGTCTTTTAAAACCGACGGAGATATCATCATAAACAAAAGAAAAAATAAGATAGTATAGCTGCTGTCTTTGGTTAAATTATTCTTCTTAACAGTAAAATTTACCATGAAAAAAGAAGACAGCAGCAACAGTATATTCGTTCCCGTTTTTGAAAAGTTAGGTTCCGAATGAATCATTAGGGAACCGCTTTTTTGATATAAAAAAAAGAACATCAACAGCAAAACGCCAATCAAAGTATAATTAACTATCGTAGATTTTTTAAAAACACTTGTTATCATAAGGATATTTTATACATTTGCACTGTAAATATAACATTTTATAAAATGAAAGCATTTTTTGAAGGCATTCAAACTTTATTTGTAGATTTTTTATTCAAACCACTTGATTTTTTGCGTTCATTAGAACTAAGCAATTGGTGGTTGGCTAACATCGTAAGTTGGGCTTTAGTTTTAATTTGTTTTAAATACATCATCTTTTGGTGTAAAGAACTGAAGTCACACAAAGATAACAATGAAGAAAATCAAGATACTACGGCGCATTCTTTTTTAAAATAAAAACCTCTTAATCTCCAATGGAGAAAAGAAAAATTATTTTAAATCATTGCCAATATCTTTTCTAAAATACATCTTATCAAAATGTAGCTTTTCTATATTTAGGTAAGATTTTTTTATGGCTTCTTGAAAATCAGTTCCAAAAGAAGTTACCGATAAAACTCTGCCGCCATTGGTAAGCACTTTTCCGTTTTCAAATTTTGTCGCTGCATGAAAAACCAAAGAATCTTTGATGTTTTGTATTCCTGAAATTTCAAAACCTTTTTCATATTCTTCAGGATATCCTCCCGAAACAATCATAATTGTAGCGGCGCTTCTATTGTCTATTTCTAAAACAATTTCATTCAATTTTTCGTCGGCCACAGCCTGAAACAATTCGACCAAATCTGATTTAATTCTTGGGATTACGACTTCGGTTTCTGGATCACCCATTCTAACATTGTATTCAATAACAATCGGTTCTCCTTTGACAATGATTAATCCAATAAAAATAAATCCTTTGTATTCTATTCCCTCTTTTTGCAAACCATCGATGGTTGGTTTTACTATTCGCGTTTCTATTTTTTCAAGTAAAACAGCATTCGCAAATGGCACTGGGGAAATTGCTCCCATTCCGCCTGTATTCAATCCTGAATCGCCTTCTCCAATTCGCTTATAATCTTTAGCGGTTGGCAACATTTTATAGTTTTTGCCGTCGGTCAGAACAAAACAACTCAATTCGATACCATCGAGAAATTCTTCGATGACGACTTTTGAACTGGCCTTCCCAAACTTTGCATGCACTAACATATTTCGCAATTCGCATTTTGCTTCCACTAAATCGTGAAGAATTAAAACGCCTTTCCCTCCAGCTAATCCATCGGCTTTTAAAACATAAGGAGATTGCAATGTTTCTAAAAAGTGACATCCCTTTTCGATTGTTGCTGCCGTAAAACTTTCGTAGGCTGCTGTTGGGATTTTATGATTGACTAAAAATTCTTTAGCAAATTCTTTACTCCCTTCTAGTTGCGCGCCCACTTTTGAGGGACCAATAACAGCAATATGATGTAATGCCGAATCCATTTTAAAGAAATCATAAATTCCTAAAACTAAAGGATCTTCAGGACCAACCACTACCATGTCTATTTTATCTTGAAGAACAAGTTTTTTTATGGCTTCAAAATTTGTGGGGCATACAGCAATATTATGTGCTATTGTAGCTGTTCCTGCATTACCTGGCGCTACAAAAAGTGTTGAACATTTTGAGCTTTGAACCATTTTTGAAGCCAAAGCATGTTCCCTGCCTCCCGAACCTAATAACAGAATTTTCATCGTCTTGTTGTTAATCTTTGTACAAAAATAGATTGTTTATTTTTTTATTTGTGTTTTTTGATTAATTTAGTGCTCTTAAAAATAATTAACACTAAAAAATTATGAAAAAACTATTACTTTCTTTATCATTAGTTGCCGTAGCTACGACTATAAATGCACAGTGGACGGCACAAGGCACAGGATTTAGTGCTGCCAGTAGAGGTTTAAGCGAAATTAGAATAGTAGATGCAAATACTGTTTGGGCATTGGCTTATGACGGAGCAGCCCCAGTGCCACCTGCAACTACAGGCGCAAATGTTCAAGAGTTTACACAAACAACCAATGCTGGTGCTTCTTGGACTTCAGGAACTATTGATGTTGGTAATACTACCTTAAAAATCACTAATATCTCTCCTGTAAGTGCAACTACTGCATGGGTAGGCGCAGTAGATAGTGCCGCTGGTGGTGGCGGTGTTTTTAAAACCTCTAATAGTGGTGGTGCTTGGACAGCGCAAAATGCTACTGCTTATACCACTGCAGGAACTCTTGCTTCATATTTCGATTTTGTGCATTTTTTTAATGCTAGCATAGGAATAACTGTTGGTGACCCTATTGGGACAGGAGTTGGTGAATTTGAAATTTACAGAACAACAGATGGTGGAACAACTTGGACAGCGGTTGCTGCTGCAAGTTTACCAAATCCTTTAAGCGGAGAATATGGTTACACAGGCGGTTATGTTGCTTCTGGTGATTCTATGTGGTTTACTACTAATAAGGGCCGATTATTCAGAACCACCGATAAAGGAGTTACGTGGAATGCTTATCAAGCACCATTATCAGATTTTGGAGCTGCTTTACCAGGAAATAATGGAAGTGTAGATTTTAGTTCTCCTAGTAGTGGTTGTTTACTAAAAACATCGGGTACAACGGCTTCACCAGTATATACTTTTTACACCACTTCAAACGGCGGTCAAACTTGGTCTGCAGGTACAACTTTTTCGGGAACACGACGAATTCTTACTTATGTTCCTGGCACAACTACAATTGTTGCAACTTCACAATCTGCACCTGTTGGAACTTCTGTTAGTACAGATAACGGTTCAAATTGGACAGATTTAGAGCCTTCGGGAACAACACAAAGAGGAGCTTCTGCTTTTTTAAACGCCACAACGGGCTGGTGTGCTGGTTTTAGCGGTACCGATCCTTTAACAGGTGGTATTTTTAAATTAACAGGTACATTATCAAATCAAAGTTTTGCAACAACAAAATTCAGTGTTTATCCAAACCCTGCCTCATCATTTGTAACTATTGCTGCGACTGATGTAACTGCTTATCAATTATCAGTAACTGACCTATCGGGTAAAGTGGTGATGACTAAATCATTAAATGGTTTAGAAAACACAGTAGATATTTCTACTTTTGCTACAGGTGCTTATTTCTTTACCTTAAACGCTGACAACAAAAAAGAGGTAGTTAAAATTCTTAAAAATTAATTGCAAATAAAATAGTATTTTTAGGGCTGACTTTTGTTAGCCCTTTTTTTTATGTCTATCTTCACGTTTTTTAATCTTTCGTTACAACTAAATGGTTTTCCAATGAAGGAAGCTATTGCTAAATTAGAAAAAATTGATGCTATTTCAGAAATTGATTTTGAAGACTATGTAAGTCTAAAGAAAAAAGAAATCGTTACTTATCATTTAAAAAACAATGTTTCGTATCGAGAATTTGTTGGGGAATCTAGTTTTGTAAATTGGGATGCACTGCCCATAATGACTAAAAAAGCGTTTCAAAAACCTTTATCAGAAAGACTTTCTGGCAGTTTCACTCCAAAAATGGTTTACGTCAACAAAACTTCTGGTTCAAGTGGTGATCCTTTTATTTTTGCCAAAGATAAATTTTGTCATGCTCTAACTTGGGCAAACATTATCTTTAGATTTGGCTGGTTCGACATTGATTTTAATTCGTCTTTTCAAGCTCGTTTTTATGGAATTCCGTTAGATTTTATGGGAAACAAAAAGGAACGCATCAAAGATTTATTAAGTAACCGCTATCGTTTTACTATTTTCGATTTATCGGATATTGTTCTTGAAAAAGTGTTGCTAAAATTTCAGCACAAGAAATTCGACTACATCAACGGTTACACATCTTCCATCGTTTTATTTGCCAAATTTTTACAGAAAAAAAATATTGTTTTAACAGCGGTTTGCCCAACATTAAAATGCTGTATAGTAACTTCCGAAATGCTTTTTGATGATGATAAAATTTTGATGGAAAAACAATTTGGCGTTCCTGTTATAAATGAATATGGTGCTTCTGAACTAGATTTAATTGCATTTCAAAACCCAAATGATGAATGGCAAGTAAACTCGGAAACGTTGTTTGTAGAAATTTTAGACGAAGCAAACAACGTTATGCCCAACGGCAAAGAAGGTAGAATTGTGATTACTTCATTATATAATATAGCACATCCATTTATAAGATACGATATTGGTGATGTTGGGATTCTTGACGAAAAAAGCACCTTTAAAAAACCTATTCTCAAGAAACTGATTGGTAGAACGAATGATATTGCCATTTTGCCAAGTGGCAAAAAATCTCCAGGATTGACTTTTTATTACGTTACAAAAAGTATTATTGAGGATGACGGAAATGTAAAAGAATTTGTGATAAAACAAACCAAAATTGATACTTTTGACATCGAATATGTTAGCGAAATAGCATTGACGTCGGCTCAAATTCAGAAGATTGAAAAAGCCATTACTACTTATTTAGAAAGTGGTTTAACTTTTTCATTCCTACGAAAAGAAAAATTAGAGCGAAGTAAGAGTGGTAAATTGAAACAATTTATTTCTTTAGTAAATTAAATTATGAGTAACGATATAACTTTTTCGGAAGAATTAATTTCTTATAAAATTTACTTTATTAGAAACCAAAAAGTAATGTTTGTTCGTGATTTAGCCGTACTTTATGGAATTGAAACGAGGGTTTTAAAACAAGCGGTTAGAAGAAATATTTCTAGATTTACGTATGGTTTTATGTTTGAACTTGATATAACAGAATTCGAAAATTGGAGGTCACAATTTGTGACCTCCAATTCTGAAAAGATGGGTTTACGCTATTTACCAATGGTTTTACAGAACACGGCGTATTAATGTTATCAAGTGTTTTGAATAGCAATAAAGCGATTCAAACGAATATTCAAATTATGAGGATATTTACAAAAGTACGTGAAATGCTTTTAGACACAACCAATTTAAAAATAGATGTTTTACAAATCAAAAGAAACTAGAAAACCATGACAAAAATATCGAATTGGTTTTTTGCTATTTAGATGAGTTAACAGACAAAAAAGAAAACGCAAAACCAAGAACAAAAATAGGTTACAAAAAATAATAAGTATCTGAAATTGATAAGTTATTGAAACAAAATTTACATTACAATTCAGATGATGAAAAGATTCTGAAATAAATTCAGAATAAATGAAAATAACACTAGTTGCCGGAGCGAGACCCAATTTTATCAAAATAGCACCTATCATTAAAGCGATTGAGAAAAAGCAAAATGAAGGGGCAGCTATTTCGTTCCGATTAGTACATACGGGTCAGCATTATGATAAAAACTTGAGTGACACCTTTTTTGAAGAATTAAAAATACCTCATCCAAATGCGAATTTGGAAGTAAAAAGCGGATCGCAAGCACAGCAAACAGCAGCTATTATGATTGCCTTTGAACAAGAATTATTGGAGAATGTATGTGATATGGTTTTGGTAGTTGGTGATGTCAATTCGACAATGGCTTGTGCTCTAGTTGCCAAAAAAATGAATATAAAAGTAACGCATGTAGAAGCCGGAATTCGTTCTGGAGACATGACTATGCCTGAGGAAATTAATAGAATAGTTACTGATAGCATTTCGGATTATTTTTTTACCACGTCAACGTGGGCAGGCGAAAATTTAAAAAAATATGGTGCCGAACCATCAACCATCCATTTTGTGGGCAATGTGATGATTGATACATTATATCAAAATCTGGATAGAATTTTAGCTCCTTCGTTTTGGAATAAATTTAATCTAGTAACAGGAAATTACATCATTTTAACATTGCACCGGCCAGCGAATGTAGATGAAGAAAAATCATTGATAGATTTATTGAAAGGCATTGATACAATGGTTGGTACTAAAAAAATAATTTTCCCCATTCACCCAAGAACAAAAGCAATCCTGGGCGAAACAAACATAGAACTGAAGAATATTTTATTTGTAGAACCACAGGGATATCTAAATTTTATGTATTTGATTAAAAACAGCTTTGCGGTTATTACTGATTCTGGAGGAATATCTGAAGAAACTACGGTGCTAGGAATTCCTTGTTTTACCATGCGAAATAACACCGAAAGACCAGAAACCCAAACTATTGGTACGAATACTTTAGTAGGAACTTCTGTAAAAAATTTAGAGAAAATCTTTGAAGAATTTCTAGTAAATGGCCCGAGAAAAGCAGGAATTCCAGAGCTTTGGGACGGAAAAGCTTCAGAACGGATTATAGATATTTTGTTAACCAACTATCGGCAGAAGCTGAAATAAATTCAGCATAAATGGAAGAAATACTTATAATATCTAATTATTATCCGCCCGAAAAAGGAGCTGCTGCCAATAGGATTGAACAATTGGCTTTAAAATTACATCAAAAAAAATACACCGTTACCGTAGTTTGCCCATTAGGAAATTATCCAAAAGGGGAATTGTTTCTTGAGTATAAAGGCAAATTTTTGGTCACTGAAATTAAGGATGCCATTACAGTTAAACGTCTTTGGATTTATCCTAGTGTTAGTAAAAATTTGTTCGTTCGTTTAATTTCGGTATTATCATTTTCTTTAAGTTTGTTTTTTTATTTAGTATTTAAAAAGACTCCTAAAAAAGTTATTGTTCAATCGCCACCATTACTGCTTTCGTTTATTTCTGTTCTAATACTTTCGCTAAAAAATAAAAAAATAATTTTAAACATTTCTGATTTGTGGCCATTGGCAGCTATTGAATTATCGGCTTTAAAAATAAATTCTTTTTCGCATAAAATATCTCTTTTTTTAGAACGATTTATTTATAAAAAAGCAACTTTAATTTTAGGACAATCCAACGAAATCATCACACACATTCATTCAATTTTCCCTAAAAAGGACTGTTATTTATATCGCAATTTTCCTGAACACAAAGTTTCTACAATAGCCTTGAACACAACTGAAGATAAGCCTGTAAAAATTTTTTATGCTGGGCTTCTTGGTATTGCACAAGGTGTATTTGAGTTGTGTGAAAAAATTGAGTTGGAAGGTTTACCTATTGAGTTACACTTATTTGGAGATGGAGCAGAAAGAAGTAAAATAGAGACTTTAATTTCCGAACGAAAAAAGCAAAATATCATTTTTCATGGTATGTTAGAGCGAAAAGAATTGCATTCTCAATTACAATCATTTAATATTGCTATCGTGCCCCTTAAGACAAGGATTTTTGGCTCTGTTCCTTCAAAAATATTTGAATATGCGGCATTAGGATTTCCAATACTTTATTTTGGAGGTGGCGAAGGTGAAGCTATTATTGAAGAGAATAATTTAGGTTGGGTTGTGCCAGTCGAAAATTATCAAGGGTTAAATGAAACGATAAAAGTTGTTTCAAGACTTCATAAATCTGAATTGGAGGAAATGAAAAAAAGAATATTTAGTATTGCACAGAAAGAATTTGATTTAGATTATCAAATGAGTTATTTGATGGAAAAAAACGTTTTTTAATAGGCCTTATCCTCCCCTTTGAAAATATTAAAAACCGTTTGAAAAATAATTTTAATATCCATTATTAAGGACCAGTTTTCAATATAAAAGACATCAAACTTTATTCGGTTAATCATATCTTCTTCGGTTTCAATTTCACCTCTAAATCCTTTCACTTGAGCCAAACCAGTAATGCCAGGTTTAACATAATGGCGAACCATATATTTCTTTATTTTACTAGCATAAGCTTTATTTTGTGACCATAAGTGAGGTCTTGGACCCACTACCGACATATCGCCAAAGAGAACATTAAAAAATTGCGGTAATTCGTCCATGCTTGTTTTTCGCATAAGTTTTCCCATTCTCGTGACTCTTGGGTCATTTTTTGACGCTTCTTGTTCGGTATATCCATTTACTTGCATAGATCTGAATTTGTAACAATAAAATTCTTCTTCATCCATTCCTGGTCTTCCTTGTTTGAAAAAAACAGGTCCTTTAGACTCTAATTTTATAAGTAGTGCTAACAATGGTATAAGCCAAGAGAGAAAAAATATAATTATAAACAAGGAGAATATAATGTCGAAACCTCTTTTGATTCCTTTTATAAACGGATGGTGAAGTTGTGTTTTTTGTAGCGATAATACAGGGAAAAGTTCGTAATAATCTAGCCTTAAATTTTTAGAATAAATTTCTTTTGTGTCCGGAATAAACTTTATGACTTTCGCATTTGCGTCAACAAACTCGACTAATTCTTTTAAAATATCGTTTGAGATTTCGTTCAAAGAACAATAGATTTCATCTACTTTATTGGCAATAACATATTCTTTTATATCTTCTATTTTCCCTTTTACTTCTGGGTTTTGTTTTTTGTCTGAAAAAAAACCTAAAAACCGATAGCCATAATCTTTTCGGGTGTCAAATACTTCTTTTAGCCTTATAGCTTCGGGTGTGTATCCTATAATTATGGCGTTTCTAAAATTGCTCCCTGTTACAATTCTATATTTCTTTAAGTAAAAAAATAAAAAATACTTGAACGTTACTATGATGCAAAAACTGCTGGTTATAAAAATAGCTACAGCTTTTCCGCTGAAAATGACAGTTTTAGCAAAAGGAAAAAAAGCAATAACTACTAATAAAAAGAAAATAAATTGCTTTACTAATTTGGTTATTATTTCTACTGGCGTTGTGAATCGATACACCTCATAATATTTTACAAGTATGGCAATTAAAATCCAGATAAAAGTTTGGTACAACAAATAATAGAACTGATTAAGATTTAATTCTCGAAAGAAATATAAGCTCAATGAGGTAACAACAATTAGATCGAAAACTATGTTTATAGGTCTAATATATTTTGAGTATCTACCTGTTTGTTGTGCCACCATATACTACTATTAATGGATATATCCTTTAAAGTCTTTGTGTTCTTCTTTTAAAAGTTCTTCCGATGAAAGTGATTTAAAATACTCGTAGGTCAATTTCATTCCTTCTTCTCGTGAAACTTTGGCTTCCCAACCTAAAATGGTTGCAGCACGAGTAGTATCGGGCTGTCGCTGCATGGGGTCATTCATTGGTAGCGGATGATACACTACTTTCTGATTTGTTCCTGTGAGTTTAATAATTTCATCTGCAAAATCTTTAATGGTAATTTCGTTTGGATTTCCAATGTTTACAGGTTGTGAATAATCTGAATGCAGCAATCTAAAAATACCCTCTACTTGGTCGGTCACATAACAAAATGATCGGGTTTGACTTCCATCTCCAAAAATAGTTAAATCTTCGCCACGCAATGCTTGACCTATAAATGCTGGAATTACACGACCATCATTTAGCCGCATTCTTGGTCCGTAAGTGTTAAAGATTCTAACTATTCTGGTTTCTACACCATGAAAAGTATGATACGCCATTGTAATTGATTCTTGAAAACGCTTGGCTTCATCGTAAACACCTCGCGGACCGATGGTATTTACATTTCCATAATAATCTTCGGTTTGAGGATGTACTAATGGATCGCCATAAATTTCGGAAGTAGATGCAATCAGAATTCTTGCTTTTTTTTCCCTAGCCAATCCTAAAAGATTGTGTGTTCCTAATGAACCAACTTTTAAGGTTTGAATTGGAATTTTCAAATAATCAATTGGACTTGCTGGCGATGCAAAATGAAGAATATAGTCTATAGCTCCTGGAACATGGACAAACTTGGTTACATCGTGATGATAAAATTCAAAGTTTTTAAGTTTGAATAAATGTTCGATATTCTTTAAATCGCCTGTAATTAAGTTATCCATTCCGATGACAAAATACCCTTCTGCGATAAAACGATCACAAAGATGTGAACCCAAAAAACCAGCAGCACCAGTAATTAATAATCTTTTCATATAAATTTTATTGTGCTTTGGAATTATTTATAACAATTCCTGAATTAAAAAGACAATACATTATGGTGAAAAACACAACGCCTCGTTGCCTCCATAAAAATGATTCGGTCAAAAATAAACTTATCATTAGAACTGCGAAAGCAAAATGAACAAAATCTTTTGATTTGATTGCATTTTTAATGTTAATAAAAAGCATCATTAACAATACTATAAACCCAAAAACTCCCAAATCAGCAAAATTCTGAATATATTGATTATGAAAGTTTTTTGACTGATAACCGCTATCTAAATCGTTTTCGGCGCCCATATAAAGATTATATTTAATAGCTTTTTCTTTGATTTTAGGATACGAAGCATTTAAACCAAAACCTGTAAAAAAGACCCTATTTTCTTTGAACAATTCAATAAAAATTCTAGCTTGATACACTCTAAAAGCAGTGCCATTAAAATAATCATTTGGTGTAAAAGTTGGGTTTGTCCACGCTTCATTAATACTCACATAATGCACACCTTGCGGAATACCTTCGACTACATTAGCACTCAAACTTTTGTTAGTATTGGTTTGGAATTCAACTTTAAACCGATCCTTTATTCTCCCAATTGAAAACAGTATTGCTATGAGTAAACCAAAAACAATTAGGTTTCTTAATCGTAATTTTTGAGCCGTTTTTGAAAAAAAGAACAGGTGTATCAAACACAGTAACAAAACAACGATAATGATATTTTTAGACGATAGCAATAGTATAAATCCAAGAAGCAAAATGGTGAAAAAGGTATCAGCTTTTGATTTTATTTCTTTACTAAAAAAATTAAAAAATGCAATCGCAACAAACACTGACATGTGAATGGCGTTCAATAATTTTGGAACTAATCCGTAGTCTTTATCATTTTCTCCATGGTAAAAAAACATTCTTGCATCGCCAAATATAATATAACGAATTAGGGCTCTAACTAAATAATAAGATACAAATACAACGATTACATAACTGTAATATTCGATAATTTTCTTCTTTTGTTCAGAAGTATTTGTTTGAAAAATCAAAAAGCCAAGTGGAACCAAAAGCAATGACAACTCTTTTGATAATGCACCCAGAGTTTCTATGGAATCTATAGACCAAAAATAGGATATTGCCATCAAAAAATATAGTAGAATGGGAAAAAGCAATTCTTTTTTAAGCTTAAATGTTTCTTTGTTAAAAGTAATAAAAGCAACTAACAAAAATATTCCCAAAGCGATATTGTTTATCGCAAAACTCAATGGAATGGTAGAAAGGAATAAAAGTAATGGAAAAAAAGAGCTGTTACTTTTATTTTCTTTTATCAGATTTTGAATAACATTCTTTGAAGAGTTGTAAATATTCCCCATTTATTTTTTCCCAATTAAATTCATTTACAATAGTGTCAAAATTGTTTTGAACCAATTGCAAGTTATCATTTTTTTTGATTGTATTTAGAATATTTTTAACATCAGTAGGATTAGAAAAATAATAGCTGTTTTCTTTTAGAATTCCTTTGTTAAAATCGTTATTATGGGCAATAACTAGGGCACTTGAAGCCATGGCTTCTAATAATGAAGGATTTGTTCCGCCTACGGAATGACCGTGGAAGTAGAGATTAGAAAAATACCTAAGATTATTGAGGTGTTCCAGATTATAAAGTCCTCCTATAAAACATATATTGGAATTTTCTTTGAATTTGTTTTTCAAATAGTCGCCATACTTTGTTTGGTGTTTACCAATAACTAAAATGGGCGTTTTATCTTCATTCATTGCAACGCCTTCTAGCACCATATCCAAATTGTTTTCTGGTTCAAAGCGCGCCATAATCATGTTATAGTGTTCTTTTTCAAGATTATATTCCTTTAAAATTGCTTCATTTGGAGTTAAGAAAGGAAAAGCGCCATAAGCAATATAACTTGATTCTTTTTTATATTTTGCTTTAAGAAATTCTTGAATTCCCAAGGAATCAGAAATTAAAAAGTCGCTGTTCTTTGCCGCTAATTTTTCAGCAAACTTCAGAAACTGTTGTACTGGTTTAGAATACTTGGTTCGTTTCCACTCCAAACCATCCATATTGGTGATGATTATGGATTTTTTTGGTAGTAAAAAATGCCAAACAGAATTACTGGTGTATCCTAATTGCAGAATGATGTCAAAATTGCGCTTTCGAGAATTTATAATGCAGTTGTAATCATAAATAAACTGACCAAAGGTCCCATATTTGTATTCTGGATCATATTGATGAATGATGTTTACGCCATGAAAAGTAGTTTCTTGATGCGGATGATTATGAGAATTGTAGCAATATACTTCGTGTCCCTTTTGGACAAGATACACCGAAAAAAATTCAGCAAACTGCTCAAATCCTCCGTAATAATTGGGCACACCACGAGTTCCTAGTAGGGCTATTTTCATTCCTTAAATTCTTTTCCGAATGGCAAAAGTAGCGAAATTTGACATGAATGGAAGGAATAGTTTTGATTTATATTCTATTTAAATAAACGCTCAAAACTACTTATGTATTTTTCTTCTGAAAATTCTTTTATGGCTCTTTCATATCCATTACTGCCAAAAAGATTTCTCATTTCTTTGTTGCCTAAAAGTTTTTGAATGGCTAAAGCGAGTTCACTTTCATTATTTGGTTCAACTAAAAAACCTGTTTCATTGTGAACAATTATTTCTGTGAGTCCACCATGATTAGAACCAACAACTGGTTTTTTTGCAAGCATCGCTTCTAAAGCCACTAAACCGAAAGATTCCGCTTCTGTTGAAGGAACTGCAAGCATATCAGATAGATTTAAAATGGGTCTTAAATCTTTTTTAAATCCTACTATTTTTACAGTATTCTCTAGCTTATTTTCTTGTACTAATTCTTCTATTTCATGAAGATAATACTCTTGATCACTCACCGGAGAGCCTACAAATAAGAGTTTGATGCTTTTATCCTGTTGCAAATTATTAATAAATGTGTTTAACAACCATTTATGACCTTTTAGTCTATTAATTCTTCCTATCAAGGTGATGATAAAATCATCTTTTTCAAATCCTAAATCTTCTCTATTAATTTTTATATAATCATCATTTAAGGGCTTTAAACCATTGTGGATTATTAGCGTTTTGTTCACTAATTCTTTTTGTCTTTTAACTAAATTATCCATTGTTGCTTGTGAATTGCAAACTACAACATCTGCATATTTATTCAAGAGCTTTGGAAATAGAGATGCAATTTTTTTGGGATGGACTATAATTTCATGTACATGCCAAATATGTTTTATTTTTCTTTTCTTGGCATATACCATTCCTAATAAAACTGCTAAAGTATTTGAGTAAATAATATCAAAGTTATACTGCGAGTTGAGTTCATCTAAAATTGATACTGCTTTTTTTATTTGTTTAAAGAAAAGTAAAATGTTTTTCGGGGTAAACATTTTACGATAAAGTTTTAAAACAGGCGCAATAATGACTTTTATATTTTCTTTTTCTAATTCTTTTCTTAAAGGACCATCAAGCGGAATAACTACAACTGGATTAAATCTCGATTTATCTAGTTTTGTAAGCAGCAATAACAGGGTTTTGTCTGAACCATATAAATCTGCTGATTGATGGATAAAAAGGATATTAGTCATTTTGCAAAAGTTTGATATTGTCTTTTAGAGCCAATTCTCTATAACAAATTAAAAATCCTAAAAAAATCGCTTTCGTATCAGCAATAAAATAATAACCCATAAAAACCCAATAGGAAGCTATTAAAAACAAACCAGAGCCTATCATCAAATAATTGATTTGTTTAACTATTGGGATGTCCGTTTTTTGCTTTTTAAACAAAAGAAAAATTGAAATTATCACAAAAAAAACACCTAATAAACCTGATTTAAGAAAAACGGTCATAAAGCCATTATGAAGTATAGAAATATATCTTAATTTCATGTCACCAAGCCAAATTTTTTGTTTCAAGTCTACTTGAGAACCAAGTCCTTGACCAAAAATAATCGAATAAAATCCGTCTCTTGAGACTTGCCTTACCGTCATAATATTTTCATAAGAACGATAATTATCATTAAGATCTTTCCAATTCTCCCTATTAATTTTTGTTTTGAAAGGCTCTATTGGTGCCACTTTTATTTTATATAAAAAAGCCTCAATCCCTGCTCCATTTCTTTTCGGATTTATATAGAGTATCGCTGAATAACCTATGGCGCTTACTATAATTATTGAGAGCAATACGATAATCAGCCTTCTGTTCACTTCAAAATATCCCTTGAGTGCTAAAAATAAAATAATAAACTGTATGAAATTGGTTCGCGCCAAATACATGAATGTTGAAAACCCAATGAAAATGGAGTAGAATAAGATTTTTTTTCTATTCAAATTTAATTCAAATTTTTTATGGAATAACAGTATTATTAACGCATAAACTTCAAAATCACTAAAATATCCTGCACGAAAACGAATATCATTTACTGTTAACGCTTTAAAGAATAAAATGCCGGAGAATATTAAATAAAAATGATAAGCGGCTATAAATAATGATATGTAAATAATGGTTTGAAAAGCCTTTTGAGGGAATTTTTTACATAATTGATATCCTATTAACAATCCTAAAACTGGTTTTATTAAATAGGTAAAATCTCTTATTATGAAATAAAAATGGTGCTCTTTATTGAACATAACAATTATGGATATAAAAAGAATAGCCATAAAGCAAGATACTTGTTTTAAAATACTTAACGAATAGTTCTTTTGAACAGTAATTAGTGCTGAAATAGACCAAACAGCAAAGGTTAATTCGAAATTATTAAAGTAAGGAGTTATTAAACAAAATGCAAACAGGAGTTGATATAAGTATACTTTTTTAATTACTGTTGCCATTATTCTATGTTTTTTAAAACTTTGGCTGGCACACCTCCAATAACTTCATTATCTAGAAAAACACCATTTACAACGGCACCTGCTGCAACTACTGAATTATTACCTATTACACAACCATCAAGAAAAGTAACTTTTGCACCAACCCAAATATTGTTTCCAAGTTTTATCCCTTTTGAAGTAACTCCTTGCAATCTTATAAGTTGTGAGGCGTCTAAAAAATTATGATTTTCCGAATGAAAACTAACATAAGAACCCATTATCACATCGTTTCCTATTTCAATTCCACCCGCTGCTCCAAACTCTGTAAATTGTCCAACTGCTGAATTGTTTCCAATTTTTAAACCCTTTCCATATTTTGAGAAATGACTAGTAGAAGTTAATGTAGAGTAAGCTCCAATTTTTACACAATCACCCAAAATTATTTTTTCTGATGAGAATCCATCCAATAAGCATTGTTTGCCAATAGTAACGGTTTTGCCAAAAATGATGTTACTAGAATTTAGTATTTTGGTATTATTGCCTACAAACACTCTTCTCCCTGTTTTTAAATAACCTCTAACCATCATTATGGCGCGATTATAGAAAACAGAATATAGCAACTTGCTGGGAATTCTATCATCTATCTGATAGGTTTTTCCAGTTTTAATAAGCATTTTTTGGAAAAGTCTTTTAATCATTCAAAAACAAATTTTCTACAAGTTTCAAAAATACAATAGTTTTTAACTTGTGCGAACAAATAGGTCTTTTTTAATAATGCTATAAAAAAGTAGCGCAGTAATAATTTCGGTTATGATTAAGGCAAATAATATTCCGAAAACGTGATAAAAAGGAGTGATTACAACAATAATTGAAAGACTTATTATTGTAATTATCATAACTATCTTTACATATTCTCTTTGTTTGTTGGAACCCAAAACCAATTGCTTCAATGGAATAGAAACACTTTGAAGTATGGGAATTAAAATCGCTATTTTTAACAAATTGCTTATTTCAATAATCTCTTTTGGATTAAAAAAGGTGACAATTTTTGTTGAAAATAAAGCAATTATTATCATTGAGATGATAATAAAAACACCATTCAACCCATTGTATATTTTCCAAAAATGAAGCGCTTCTTTTTTGCTTTTGTCTAAAAGATAACAAACTCTGGGATAAACAAAATTGAAAAATAACAAAAGATAGGTTTTAAAAATCACAATGATTTGATCTACTATTTTGTATTGCCCAGCCATACTATTACCACCAAAAAAACTAATTAAAACAATGGGCGAATACATTTGGAGCGAAACAAATATTTGTGATGAAAAAATAGAGAAGTTGTGTTTTATCAATTTTGTAACTTCGTCTTTTTTAAGATCCAAAAATGAAAACGAGTATTTATAAACAATGTAAAACCAAGAAATGCCATTGGCAGCAATCATTCCTATTCCCCAAATAAGATTACTGTAAACATAATCTTCTGGTTTTTTTAAAAATAGAAAAATCCCCACGAGATAAATTATTTTTGAAAGTATGTTTAGGATTGTTATCCATTTAAAATTTTCAATGCCCTGCAAAAACCAGGTTGGATTAATGAATTGACCAATTACCATTGATAAGCTTAAAAGGAAAAGTGTTTTTTCTTTATTGAAATAAGGAATAAAATAGAATAAAACAAAAACGATAACTAAAATTGCCAAAAGTAAAATGAACTTGGCTGTATAGGTTGTAATAAAAATGCCTTCTAATTTATCTCTATCTTCTCTGTTAACTGCTACATCTTTTACGCCAACAATCTCGGAACCATAATCAATAAAAACCATGATAAAAAAAGCAAGTGCCATCCCAACCCCTATCTTCCCATAACCTTCTTCTCCACATATAGACACGATATAAGGCACAACAAGTAAGGGTGTAATTAAATTAAACCCTTGCCCAATACCGTATATAATAAGGTTATTGAATTGCTTTGAATTTTTGATTAATCCTGCTATTGATTTAAGCATAGAAATTGGATAAAATAAAAAGCTACAAACAGAACTAAATCTATTTGTAGCCTTGTTATATTGAGCGTTTATAACTAGTTCTTTGTAGTTGTTAACTTTTTAAGAGCATCTACTAGCTCTTGTCTCGGATAATAGAATGGTGTTTTATACTCCGGTCCGTTTTTTAGGATTTTTAAAGAACCATCTCCTCCGAATTCTGTTTTAAAATCTTTGCTTTCGATAAAATATTTGAAAAAGTCAGAACCTTTTATGTATAATTCGTTTCCGTAGAATGCAACTTTAACTCCGTATACAGTAACTGATTCCTGCTCTTTATTCATTCCAAAATCTAAACGGATATCTGTTGGGATTTTTTCTCCTGATAAATCGAAAACTACTTTTTCTCTTTTATTATTTCCTTCAACACCATGCCAAACTGCCATTTCTCCTTTGAAGCTTATTGTGTTATCTTCTGTATAATATAGCGTGAAGTCATCCTTTTTTGAAGCAGCAACATCAACTTCAACACTAAAATTTTGTTTTGCTGGAGCAGCTGTTGTTTCTTTATCTGTTGCTTCTTTGTTTTCTTCTTTATTCTTGCAAGATGTGTTCAAAAGCAACAAAAGAGAAGCTATTATAAAAAGTTTTGTTTTCATGTTTAAGTTTTAAAATTATTTGGCAAAATTAGTTAATAAAGAGTATTTTACAAATTTTTTTTTTTAATTTGAATATTATAAATTATAAGATTTCTGTCTAAATTATAAACGGATAAATCGTTGTCATATGTCAATGTTACTTTGCAGTGCTGATTCACCGTGTTTTCAAAAGATATAATTTTTTCTTTCTTTTCCGGAAGTTCACTCAAATAATAGTTGCCGATTTCTTTGTCGCCAATCTTAATTATTATATGTGCATTTTCTCCATTTAGAGGCTTTTCAGGTAAGCTGTTTGCATTGATTTTTAAAACATAGCTTCCTGTTTCCAAATAAAGCGCCGGCGATTTGATTGTGCCGTTTTCAAACATAAGCATGTTTCCATTTTGATCAAGGTTTGATGGCTGGAAATTTTTAATGCCGAAAGCTACATTTTGGTTGTCGTTGTTTTGAATTGTTTTTGATACATAATGTTTTGTCCAGGCGTCAACCTTTTCTATGCTACTTTCAAGCGTGAAATTGTCATTTAAAAACGCTTCCTCTTCTGGTGTTAATTTATATGGCTTTGAATTTCCGTCCATATACCAAAAGGATTCCATTGGAATTGTTTTATCTTTCATCAACATGATATAGTTTTGTAACGAACTGTCAACAGTAATGTTTTTTTCTGATGGACTATTGAGCAATGGTGTACTTGTAGGGTCTTGATTAAAAAAATAACTCATATTCCATCCAAAAGAAGAAACCACTTTTTCTTTGTTTTTATTTCGTTTTATAATAATTTCTGCAATCTCTCTGAATTGCGTTTTGGTAGTTTTGTTATAGTAATCTTTGATAACAACAATGTCTGTCAATGAAACGATTATTAAAAGCAAAACGATTATTCTTCGAACCAAACTACTATTAATGCTACTCATCCCAATAGCAATGATTAAAATTACTGCTGGTAAAACACCTATAAAATATCTGCTAATAATCATTGGTATATCCAAATAGGATCTAACCAATGGAATAAATGAAGTAATGAAAATCCATGTTGCTATTATAACAAAGCTAAATAACATCTTGTTTTCTTTAATTGACGTTGTTGGCTCTTTCTTTTGACCAAACAATCTAATGAAATAGAATGTAGTTGCTAAAAATACAAGCATAAGAACTGCTTCTGAATTTCCGAAAAATTCTTTGAACATCTGGGTGTAAACGTCGAGTGCTGGAGGCAATATCCAGAATGATTTTATTTCTGTAACTAATAAAAATATTTTTAAAGAAGGATACCAAAGAAGCAACGTTATGATTCCGGATAATGCTGAAAGCTTAAAAAATTTAAATCTTTCTTCTTTAGGAAGATCGAAAAGGAAAAAAAGGATAATTAAACTTTGAGAAACCAAAATAAACAAACCAAAAAAATGTGTGTTTATCATCAGATTTGCAAAAAGAGCATAAAGAATTGCGTTTTTGATATTTGCGTTTTTGATAAAAACAACTAATCTGTAAAAGGATAAGATAACAAATAATGATAATAAAATATATGGTCTTGCTTCTTGAGAATAAGTCAGATGAAAATAATTTACCGACAATAAAGCGGCTGAAATAAGCCCTGTTTTTTTGTTATAAATTTCTCTTCCAAGAAGGTAAATAGCATGTATCGAAATCAATCCAAAAATTGCCGACAGAAGTCTTACGATATAAGTGGTATGTCCAAAAATAAAACTAAATGCTTTTACACAAAGAAAATAGAAATACGGCATTTGTTCGCGAAATACCATTATATCATAAAATTCTTTATATGATATATTCGGATTTCCCTCAATCATAGTATGAGTTTCATCCAACCAAATACTTTGAAAATCCAATTTATAAAACCTTAAGAAAGCTCCTAAAGCCAGGATAAGAACAAGTAGATAATTCTCTTTCAGTACCTTTATTATTTTCATAAAGCTTGGTTTTTTTCTATATTTTCAATGAAATCTAAATATATTTTTGTGTTTGGTGCAATAATGTTCTTTCTGGTGCTTAACTGCAATAACAATACGATTAATGTGACCGAAAATAACTGAAGAATAATTCCTGAAATAATTAGCGTTAAGCTCGATGCCCAACCCGGAATTGCATAATCTGTGAACAGTTTTTCAATTAGGATATAAGTTACCGATAAAAAGCACAAAACGATTCCGGTTAAAGATAACTTTAAGATTTTTATCGAAATCTGATCAAAATAAACAGCTATCGAACTCAATCCGTGAAGAATTAAACTGTTGAAATTCATTTTAGAAACGCCTTTATATCGTTTCCCTCTATCTAAAAGAACCATATCATATGGGATTTTTGATTGGATGATTCCGCCCGAATAGTGATTCCAAATATTATTTTGATGAACGACTTTCCCTAAAAGTCCTTTCGGAATTGAACTAAAGTTTCCAAAGCTTATTTTTTGTCCAGTTAAGTAACTAAATAACTTTTTATAAAAATAATATCCTATTTTAAAACCTGCAGATTCCTGCCTTTTATTTCTTTGTGCAAAAATTATTTTCTCTTTACCGGAAGCGTTAGTTTTAGATAATAACGAAATGATATGTTCAGGTTTATCTTCGCCATCGCTGTCCATTACCACGACATAATCATAGTCTGCTATTTCGTTATGAATGTATTGTAACCCAACTGCAATGGCTCTTTGGTGACCAATATTGATTTTTACATTAATAATGGTTATGTCAATTCCTGCCTTATTTTTTGATAGTAAATGTTCTTCTGTAGAACCATCATTAACAGCAATAACAGAAAAATTATATTCCGTAGCATTTTCAGATTGTAGCTTTTCTAAGTGGGTTAAAAGTATATTAAAACTTTCCCAATCATTATAAATCGGAGTTAAACAATAAATTTTTTTTGTGCTTTTCATTTATAATGCCTTTTTTAAACTCTCTTCCCAACTTTTAATTTCAAGCCCAAAAGTACTCTTGATTTTGGTTTTATCCATTGGCTAGTGCTTATTGTTTATTTAATAAACTCGAAAAAATTATCTGAATTGATAACCTCGAAAGTGTGATTTGGATATTGTCTTGCAAAAGTTTGACTCAATCGTGCTTTTGCTTTTGAATTCCATTTTATTTCAAATGCTTTTAATTGTCCGTTTTTTTCTATGATTAAATCTATTTCTTGCTGCTCATGGGTGCGCCAAAAATACATTTTTTCAAACTTTTCTTGGTATTCATTTTGCTTTATAAATTCATTTACAATAAAATTTTCAAATAAATTTCCTTTGTCTTTTCTGGTTTCAAAAGGTGAAAAGTCGTTGATAATTGCATTTCGAATTCCTAAATCGTTAAAATATACTTTTTTGCCTTTTTTCATTTCTTTTCTTTGATTAGAATGAAATGAATTCAATCTATAAATTACAAATGATTGCTCTAGTAAACGAATATATTCTTCTACGGTTTCACTTTTTAATCCTATTAATTTTCCTAATTCGTTATAGTTTACTTCGCTCCCTATTTGCCAAGCTAATGCCTTCAGCAATTGTTGCATTTTTTCGGGTTTCCTAATTCCGTTAAACAGTAAGATGTCTTTGTATAAATAACTATCCGAAAGGAGTCGGAGTATTTTTTCTTCGCCGTTTTTTGTTGTCACTACTTCTGGATAATAACCATAAACCATTCGGTGCGGCAACATTCTAATTTCTTCCAGCAAACCTATTTCCGTTTTCATTTCTATAAAAGAAAGTGGAAAAAGTTTATGCTCAAATTTTCTTCCCGTTAGTGGTTCATTTAATTTATTTCGGAGTTCAAATGCACTCGAACCTGTTGCAATTACTTGAATTTCTGGTAAATGATCGATTATTAATTTTAACTTACTACCAATATTTTCTATTTTTTGAGCCTCATCAATTACTACAAATTTATTGTCTTCAAAAAAGGTTTTCAATCGTGTTGCTGATGCGTTTTCAAAAACATTATGAACATCCGGATTTTCAGCATCTAACCACAAAACGCTGACTTGGTCTTTAAAAATAGACCTTAACAAGGTGCTTTTTCCGACTTGTCTAGCGCCCAATAAAATTATAGCTTTCTGTTGAAAAAATTCTCTTCTAATGTTTTCTATTGTCTGTCGAACAATCATCTTGTTTTTTTACAAAAATAGTAAATCTTCTACCGTAACAGAAAATTCTACTGTTTTTTTTCTGTTATAACCGAAAAATATATGGCTTTAAGCTCTCTTCCCAATTTTTAATTGTAATTCCAAATATATTCTTGATTTTGGTCTTATCTAAAACACTGTATTTCGGTCTTTTGGCTGGTGTCGGAAAACTTGAAGTAGGAATGGCTTGTAAATTTATAGTTATATTATTGATTTCAAAAATCTTTCTAGCAAAATCATACCAGCTACATTGCCCTTCGTTGCTGAAGTTGTAAATGCCAAAGTTGGAAGTTGTCCCTCGACTGCTCTCGGGATGACAGATTATTTTAATTAAAACCTCTGCTAAATCGACCGCGTTTGTTGGTGTTCCTATTTGGTCATTCACTACAGAAATTGAATCTCTTTCAGAGGCAATACGCAACATTGTTTTCATGAAATTATTTCCAAATTGTGAATAAACCCATGAGGTACGGATAATATAATAGTTATCAAATGTAGCTTGAATTGCTTTTTCACCGTCTAATTTTGTATGTCCGTAAATGCCTGTTGGGTTCGGTAAATCTACTTCGGTGTAGCCCCTCGACTGCACTCGGGGTGACAAACTGCCATCAAAAACAAAATCAGTGGAAATGTGCATTAAAATAGTTGAATGTTTTTTACAAATTTCAGCTAGGTTTTTAGCACCAACTACATTGATTAAACGGGCTTTTTCTGGATCGTTTTCGGCTTTATCAACAGCAGTGTAGGCGGCGGCATTAATACAATAATTAGGATTTATTTTAGAAAAAACTGTCTGACAATTTTCTAAATTGGTTATATCCAAATCAGCAGAAGCGCAAAAAACAAAATGAAGTTCAGGATAATTTGACGCAATAAATTGCAAACTTTGCCCTAATTGTCCATTAGCTCCCGTGATTAAAACTACCATGCTTTTTTGGCATTTTCAATTGTGGGTTGCACTTTATCTTTTTCAGAAATGATTAAATCATCGGTTGGAAAACCCCAATCAATATTGATGGTTTTATCATTATAAATAATGCCGCCTTCTGATTCTTTATTATAAAAATTATCGCATTTATAAAAAAAAGTAGCTGTTTCACTCAATACTAAAAAACCATGAGCAAAACCTCGTGGCACAAAAAATTGTATTTGATTTTCTCCCGATAAAAGTACGGCTTCAAACTGCCCAAATGTCTTTGAATCAGGCCTTATATCCACTGCAACGTCTAAAACTTCCCCTTGTAATACCCTTACCAACTTGGCCTGTGCATATGCTCCTGTTTGATAATGCAATCCTCTTAAAACTCCTTTTGAGGAAAACGATTGATTATCCTGAACAAAATGAACTGGTTGATGTACTCCTTTTTGAAAAGTGTTTTCGTTAAAGCTCTCCATAAAATAACCGCGATCATCAAGAATGACTTTAGGCTCAATGATGAAACATCCCTCTAATTTGGTGGCAATAAAATTCATAAGATTAAATCAAACTTATTAAATGTTTGCCATAACCGCTTTTTAACAAAGGTTGAGCTAATTTCTCTAACTGTTTTGCATCTATAAATCCCATTCTAAAAGCAGCTTCTTCTATGGCGCCGATTTTCAATCCTTGACGTTCTTCGATCACCTGAACAAATTGTCCTGCTTGCATCAGTGATTGAAATGTTCCCGTGTCTAACCAAGCGGTTCCTCTGTCTAGAATACTAACCTTGAGTTTGCCTCGTCTTAAATATTCTTTGTTAACATCGGTGATTTCTATCTCTCCACGATGACTTGGCTTTATATTCGCTGCGATTTGGACAACATCATTGTCATAAAAATAAATTCCAGGTACTGCAAAATTTGATTTTGGTTTTTCGGGTTTTTCTTCTATTGAAAGTACTTTTCCGTTGGTATCAAAATCGACCACTCCATAACGCTCTGGATCATGAACATGATAGGCATAAATAATTCCGCCATCAGGATTGTTATTGGCTAACAATAATTCCGAAAGTCCAGTGCCATAAAAAATATTGTCTCCAAGAACTAAAGCTACTTTATCGTTTTCAATAAATTCCTTTCCAATAATAAATGCTTCTGCAAGCCCATTGGGATGTTCTTGAACAGCATATTCAAACCGGCATCCTAAACTTTTTCCGTCGCCCAGCAATTGTCTAAATAACGGTAAATCGTGCGGTGTTGATATAATTAAAATTTCTTTGATTCCAGACATCATCAATGTTGACAATGGGTAATAAATCATTGGTTTATCATAAATAGGCATCAACTGTTTGCTTACTGCTAACGTTAATGGGTGCAATCTTGTTCCTGATCCGCCAGCTAAAATAATTCCTTTCATAATCTACTTTTTCAATTTTGCCATTTGATTTTTATAGAATGAGTTCAAGTATCCAGCCATTACAAATAAAAATAAAAATAAAAACGGCAGGACTATTTTCATTTTACCGTTCACTACTTGCGTGTTTTTTATGTTTAATGTAGCACTGTTGTCTTTTATTATTTTGTCTAAATTAACAAGTTCTATTCGGTGAGATCCCTGTTCGTTAACTAAACCGTCTTTGGTTTTTATAACTTCGTTTAGTTGCGAATTTTCATTATAATAAACCAATTTATCGCTTTTTTGAGAACCGTTTGTTGTGGATGAAAAAGCATTTAAAAGTCCGTTTATTTGTGCAATAATGGTATCGTTTGCTGTCATTTTTATTTTAATATTATTGACATATTCTTTTTGAATCAAAGCGTAATAGTCAGAATTATTGAGGTATTTCAATAAGGGCTGTACTGTTTTTTCGTTTGATGTTTCCTTATCAGTCGTAAAAGAAATCAAGTGATACGGATAGTTTTTACTAGTTAATGACTCGTTGACTATTTTTTTAATATCGCCATCTTCTGCCATTAATTTTATAAGTTCAAAGTTTTGCGCTTTATTATCAATAAATTTATACACATCAGTTATTGGTTGTATAGCAATTTTTTTAAGTTTTTTAGGTTGCTCTATCCCTACTACTTTTTTTAGAAAAACCGTGTCGTTGTCATTAATTTTAGAACTTATTAGATCTATCTTTGCATATAAATAATCGACAGACCCAAAATTGGGTGATACAATAATTTCATTATCATATACTTTCGTGGTTTTGTCAAGATACAATCCGATACCAACTCCAAGAATAATCAAAATCCCAACCCAAAGAATATTTCTTTTAAAGAACAAAAATCCCTTAAAAATACTAGTTGAAATGTTCTCAAAAAAACCTCCTATTTTTTTTGAAATTTTTGACAAATCAATCTCTTGATTATCAGTATTATTTTGAGGTGTTGTGTTCATAAAAAATAATTATTTAATGTTAAAAATTTGTTCTAATATTTTAATAGTAATCAAATAGGTAGGCTTCACTCCCGTGGTTCCTAAACCTCCAGAAGCCAATGTGCTCCCTGTTTCCAACGGATTATCCGAAGCATAATAAGCATACCTGACTTTCACATTTTGCGGAATACTTTTTCTGATTTTTGATGCCGATTGAATAGCTTTTTGATAATAAGCACCTTCCATTTCTAATCCAATAACTTCCCAGGTTGATTCGTGGAAGAACTTCAATAAATCTTTATTCTGAAGCGAAGTTCCCAAAACGGTAACCATTGGCCCAGTACAAACCGAAATTCCGTTTCCTTCAAACATTTCCTCTGTCAATTCGTTTTCAAAAGGATAATTATCTGCTGTTCCTTCATTGATATGTGCTGATGGAATCATAATATCGCCCTTTCCACCTTCGAGGATTCCAGCTTTTCCCATTATCGAAACCGATTCAACATTCATGAAAGTTCTATTTTTTCCTTCTTTATAAGGTTTCAATAATTCGTCAATGGTTTCAAATGCCTGTTCGCCAAATGCATAATCCATTACGATTAACACTGGACTCTCCTTACCAACTTTCGCATTTGGAAAACTGGTTTTTGCCCAATCAATTTTTGCTGTATCAAATATCTGAACATCAATATTCGTTCCTGAAGCATCATCCGGAAGTGAAATCATTCCTTGCTTTAACGCAACATCTTCTACTTTATTACGAACATCATTGGCACCCGATTTACTCAATTCTTCATAAATAAAGAAATCTGATTTGTCTTTGAATTTAGTTTTCAAAACAGTAGTCGCAAAAATCGAATTCATCACACTGTGCATGTTGGCACTAATTACATGAATAGGTCTTTCGAGCAGGTTGTTGGCTTTCAATACTTCTTTAATATTGTTCGCCCAAATTTCTCCGTGTATATGATGCCCTAATCTTTCTCTCAAAATTGGGCTGAACGTAATCGTCCTTTTGTTGTTTTCAACGACTTCCTCAATGGCTAATTTTCCAAGCCAATAAATAACATGAAGGAAACGATCTGGTTTTTCTTTGGTGGCAAAATCTTCGTAAATATCCAATACTTCCGAAAAACTTCTTCCTAAAACATTCGCCGCGTGCGATATTGCGATTTCTTTTTCTACTAAAGTAAGTTTCTTGTTTTGTAAAACAGTTTCACCCAATTTTTCCCAATCACGGGTTACTTCAACTTCAATTTCGTCTAATAAAACTCTATTTTTTATCTTATGGGATTCTATAAAAATAAAAGTCAAGTGTGTCAAAATATCATAAATGTCAGAACGGCCACGTGTAATTTCAACATTCATTTGCTCGTCATCAATTCGATAACAATTTCTTCTCCTTTTAGGCGGAACAATCGGTTTAAATTGTGATTTTGAATAGCCTTCATCTGAAGTTAAGTTGATAAAACGACATTCTTCAATGCCACCCGGAAGTCGTTCAATTACATATAGCAAACCGCTTAGCTCCACTTTTTCTTCGGCAATACTTCCGTAAATTTCTGGTCGAAGCGATAGCAAGGCTTCTCTTAAAGTTTCTCCAGAAACACCCATTGGTTTGTAGAAACCTCTGTTGAATAAATGCCTCATGGTAATGTACAATCGTTCGATAGCAGCCGACGATTCTTGCGCTCTTGAGCGCGAAATGTTTTTAATTTCTTTCATTAAATTGTTTTTCTAACCTGCAAATATAGTTTTTTTGTCGTTAATTGGTTAGAATTAGGTTTATTGCCGGTTCATAAACCATCATTTTATCTGACGGATTATTTATGTCTTGTTTAGTCTGTTTGTTCCATTTTCCGCCATAAAAGGTAAAAATAAATTCTCTATGCACATAATTATAAAGCATAAACGGATAATACGTTTTTTGCAGTATCGTTGTGTTGGTATTTGAATCAATAATGGTTTTTTCAAGTTTATTTTTTTCAATTATCAGTTTTTCGTAACCAATAAAAATGCCTGTTTTGGGCATTCTTAAATTCAAATCGGTTACATCATAAAAAGTTTTTTTCACTCCTTTTTTTACCGAAACCAAAAAATCTTTTACCTGCAGTTCCTTCCCAGGAAAACCATTGTCTGAAACCGAATAAAAATGAATTTTAATAGTCGCATTTTCTATTTGACAATCGGTCAAAATTGCTACTTTTTTGATAAATTTTGTCTTTTTATATTTTAAAATATAGGGGAAAAATTTAGCATCAATTCGTGGTCCGTTGTCAAACGCTTGATAGGTTTCAATCTTCACTTTTCCTATTTCCAATTCCCGCGTTTCAAAACGTTTGGCAATTACAACTTCATCCAACTTAAAAGCAGCTTCTTTTAAAATTACTTTTTGCGATTCGGTACCATTAATGGTTTTTTTTTCGTAACCTAATGCAGAAAAAACAAGGGATTTTGTTTTGGCAACATTTAAAAAAAACGTACCGTTTTCTTCAGAAGTAGTTCCAACATTTTCATTTTCAACCCCAATATTTACATAGGGAATTGGTTTGTTATTTTCATCAATTACAATTCCTTTAATTTGAGCTGAAGCAGCAGAAATCATCAACAACATCAACCATAACAATCTGTTTTCTTTCATCTTTTTTCTGTTCTTTTTAACAAATCAGCAATTTTTCTATCGTTACTCAATCTCGGAATTTTATTTTGTCCTCCCAATTTCTCTATTGATTTCATATAATCCTGAAAACCTTTTTTTGAAACTTTTGAAATGACTAGTTTTTTCAATACTTTGCCAACAATCAAATCATCGTAGTAACTATTTTGTATGCGCATTTCGTTGTCGATTTTAATGGCAAATTCTTCTAGATTTTCAGGTTCGTTTTCAAACTCTATAAACCATTCGTGAAACGGCAATCCTACAATTGGTGCTATTTGTGGCGCAACAGTAAATTCGTTTACACGAATATTAGAATTCTGCATAGCTACTTTCAAAGCACATTCAACTTCTTTACCAATGACATGCTCACCAAAAGCAGAAATATAATGTTTAATTCGGCCCGAAACAATGACGCGATAGGGTTTCAAACTTGTAAACTGAACCGTATCGCCAATATTGTAAGCCCAAAGTCCGGCATTAGTAGAAATAATTAAAACATAATTGACATTCAATTCAACTTCGCCAATGGTATAGCGTTTTGGATTATCGGTAAAGAATTCGTCCGATTTAACAAATTCATAGAAAATACCCGAATTCAAGAGTAGCAACATTCCGTTTTCTTTCTGTGAATCTTGGTAGGCAAAAAAACCTTCGGACGCGGGAAACAATTCAATGGAATCTACTTTTCTTCCGATTATATTTTCGAATTTAGAGCGATACGGTTCATAATTAACGCCGCCGTAAATAAACAAATTGAAGTTTTTGAAAATCTCGCCAACAGCTTTGTTTCCTTTTTGTTCCAATTTTTCAAAATACATCTGAACCCAAGACGGAATTCCCGAAATGACGGTCATGTTTTCGTTGAAAGTTTCCCCGACAATCGCATCCACTTTGGTTTCCCAATCTTCAATACAATTGGTTTCCCAGCTTGGCATTCGGTTTTTCTGCAAATATTTCGGAACAAAATGGGCTACAATTCCAGAAAGTCGTCCATGTTTAATCCCGTTTTTTTCATCTAAAACTGGACTTCCTTGCAGGAAAATCATTTTGCCATTTACAAAATCTGTCTTTCCTGTTTCATAGATATAATTCAAAATAGCATTTCGCGCAGCTTCTATATGAAACGGCATCGATTCTTGGGTTAAGGGAATGTATTTGGCACCCGAAGTTGTGCCCGAAGTTTTGGCGAAATAAATCGGTTTTCCTTTCCAGAGAATGTTTTCTTCGCCTTTGACAACGCGGTCAACATACGGTCGTAGTGCTTCGTAATCTCTTATTGGGACTTGCTCGGCGAAATCTTTAAAGGATTTTATCGCAGCAAAATTATGATCTTTACCAAATTGTGTTTCTTTAGCTGAAGCTATAAGATTTTGAAAAACTTTCTGCTGTGTTTCAATGGGATTTTGAACCCAACGCTGCGTTTTTTTGTGAATTATAGTAGCGAATATTTTGGCAGCGATTGATTTTACAGACATATTATTCAAATTCAATAAAAATACTAGGATCAATTGGATACCCATCTTTCCATAACTCAAAGTGCAAATGCACGCCAGTCGATTCTTGACCTGTTGTGCCTGCTAGAGCAATTACTTCACCCGTTTTAACAGCATCTCCTTGCGAGACCGTTACAGATGATGCATGTTTATACACCGAAATGAACCCGTTGTTGTGCCTTATGATAACTACGTTTCCGGTGTTGGAAGTCCAATCGGCAAAAATCACTTTACCACTCATAATAGATTTTATAGGTGTGTTTTTTGCCAAAGCAATATCCACGGCATAGTGTTTTTCTTTGGGACTAAATTTTGAAGTTATAATTCCCTTTACAGGAGCAAAAAGTACCACGGTAACTTTGGGTTTTGCTTTTTCAAAAAGATTGTATTTGTCTTCTCTTTCTACTTCTGCTCTCAATTTTAAGTCAGCTTGTGAAGGTTGCAACTCGCTGTCGCAAACTTTTATAGAAGTCTTACCAATGATAGAATCTTTATTGATTTTTGCATAGTCCAAATCGCCAGTTAGTACTTTTTTTATAGATTGAATATAGGCATCATTTTTCTTCAAATCATTTGTCAAAGCATTCGATTTGAGTGCCAATTCAGTAGCATCTTTTTTTAATTTTGTGGATGAATAACCCGGAATAAACTCGCGTAGGGGAGTAAAAGCGATGATATAAGTAGTAATAAAAATAATTAGCAATGCTCCAATAGTGGCTACTACAAATACATTCATCAAGGTTAATCGTAGTGAAAATACTTCTTCAAAGGTGTCTTCGTTCAAAATAACCAAGCGGTTTTTTGTAAAAAGTTTTTTTTTGATTCTTTTTCGTTTAAGTCGTTTTTCAGACATGTTTTTTTGTAATGTGTTACAAATATAGAAAATAAGTTGTGTTTATCTTTTTTACCACAAACGATGTTTAACTTATATTTCTAGGCACAAAATTCAAAAGGAACTTGTTTTCTGTTTACCTTTGTATTAGTTTTTAAAATAATCTGCGAAAGCATAAATTTATATATTATGGGAAGATTAGGACCAACAGAGCTTATAGTTATTGTCATTGTTATTTTATTGTTTTTTGGAGGAAAAAAAATTCCAGAATTAATGAAAGGTTTAGGTTCAGGGGTGAACGAATTTAAAAAAGCCTCAAAAGGAGAAGATGATGCTGTTGCTAATTCAAAAAAAGAAGAAGAAGAAGCTAAAAAATAGTTTTATTTTATAATCGTACAAAACCCATTTTCTATTTTAATAATTTAGATTTTGGGTTTTTTTATTGAAGTTTTATAACTTCCTCAATTATTTTTCCCTTGCATTTGTCCCAATAAAATTTCAGAAACATTTTAGGTTCTGGTTGCAAATTAGCTTCTTTAAAATAGGATAAACTTTTTTGAACCATAAATAGTGAACCGTCAAAATATTTTTTATTGTAAAAATCAAGCATTTCTTGTAGTGTAAAATCTTTTAATAAAAAATATAAATCAATAAAGTCTTTTTTAGAGCCACGCCCTGCAATAGCATTAAGTTTCATTGCAGCAATGTCTATTTTGGAAACCATTCTTATTCCATCAATTGTTAATGGCTTTGCTAATAATGGATAGCGATAATTAACAAAATCTACCTTAACGTTATCGACCTCTGCTTTTAAAATATTAGTAGAATTTTTAGAAACTATAGTTTTACCCATTTGATTTAAAATAGAAATAAACAGCTCAAAATCAATATTTTTATCGCCAAATAAGTCAATATTTATCGAATTTCTATGACCTATTTGTAATGCCAATGAAGTACCACCAACCAAATAATAACTCGAGAAACGTTCTTCCGTCATTATTTTTTTTAAGAGTTCCATAAGGTCGGGAACAACTGTCTGTGTTTGTAACATCTAAATTCGGTTATTTTTATATTAAAAATTGCTGATACAAACGAAAGTGTTACTGCGTCTAAACTTCTTGCATTTAACGAAGCTTCTTTTATTGCCTCCATTCTATACAATTCTTTTATTAATCTCCAGTCATTGATTTGACCATATTCCAAAACTCTTTGTGTAAAAAAATATTGAGGTGTTCTGATAATTACTAATATTTTTTTGTGCCTTTAAAAATGGAAAAGTTTACAGGAGAAAGTATTTTAGAATTTACAGACAGATTCAAAACTGATTTAGATTGTTTAGGCTATTTGGCAGAAATAAAGTGGAGAGACGGCTTTCATTGTGTTAAATGTAATCACAGAAAGT
>NZ_JANXUG010000105.1 GCF_025352015.1 Flavobacterium sp. | reverse complement strand
CTTGATTTATCCAATGGTTTAAGCACCGTTATTGCCACGAGTGCCATGGGAAATGTAAAAGCATCACAAATACGTCTTTTGCTAGGTTCCAACAACACTATTAAAGTAAACGGCGTTGTCTATCCGCTAGATACACCAAGTGCTGAACAGTCAGGATTAAAAATTAATGTAAGCCAAACATTATTAGAAAATGTAGAAAATGAAATTTTGATTGATTTTGATGCTAACAGTTCGATAGTTGAAACAGGAAATGGAACTTACAAATTAAAACCAGTTTTAAGAACTGTAGATGTTACAACGGTAGGAAGTATAAAAGGAACTATCACGCCCGTTGGGACATTAGCAACAGTTACTGCTACTTCATCAGCAAACGTAATCTACTCAAGTAATGTAAATGCTTTGGGTCAATTTCAAATACTTGGTCTTCCAGCTGGAAACTACTCATTTAAAGTTACACCAGTATTACCACTACTTCCTGTCACGCAATTAAATGTAATGGTTGCCGCTGGAGTAGCGACAAATGTTGGCGCTATTGCTTTATAATAAATTATAATATTCCTTTATTATTATAGTTACTAGAAAATCACTTGTAAAGTAATTTACAGGTGATTTTTTTTATTGTAATATGCTAATTGAAAACTTGCTCTATGGATGTTAAAAAAAATAACAGTAACCGAATGAACTAAAATAATTAAATAATTAGGTTAACTCATGATATAGTAATGAATAGATGAAAGAAAAAATAGCCCAAAATAATCTACAAATGTTTCCTACTACGATTTGTTACTCTTCCAACTCTACTATAAAACTATTCAAAAACGCAACAGAATTTTGAATATCATAATGTAAAATTCGGTCTTCTTTTACTAATGGAACTTCTTCTCGGTAAGATTTCAAAAACGTTTCTATAAATTCACTCGAATGTAAAGGTCTTCTAAATTCAATTGCTTGAGAAGCATTCAATAATTCGATGGCCAAAATACGTTCCACATTCTCTATAATTTTTAAGCATTTTGTTGCAGCATTTGCTCCCATACTCACATGATCTTCTTGTCCGTTACTAGAAACAATACTGTCAATACTAGCTGGAGTTGCTAATTGCTTGTTTTGACTAGCAATACTTGCAGCAGTATATTGAGGAATCATAAGTCCAGAGTTTAATCCTGGATTGTCTATTAAAAAAGCCGGTAATCCTCGTAATCCCGAAATTAATTGATAAGTTCTTCTTTCTGAAATACTTCCTAATTCGGATAACGCAATTGACAAGAAATCTAAAGCCAATGCCAAGGGTTGTCCGTGAAAATTTCCACCCGAAATTATAACATCTTCCTCTATAAAAATATTAGGATTATCAGTAACAGAGTTTATTTCAGTTTTAAATACTTTTTTTACATAATCGATTGTGTCTTTCGTAGCACCATGCACTTGCGGAATGCAACGAAACGAATACGGGTCTTGAACATGTTCTTTATATTGAGAAATAATTTGACTTCCATCTAATAAATATTTGATTCGTTTAGCAGTTACAATTTGACCTTTGTGAGGACGAATTTCATGAATCAGTTCATCGAATGGGTCAATTCTTCCATTAAATCCTTCTAATGAAACTGCCGAAATCACATCCGAAAAATAAGAACATTTCATGGCTTTCAAGAGGATGTAACAGCCGTAAGAACTCATAAACTGTGTTCCGTTGAGCAATGCCAAACCTTCTTTGGATTGCAAAACTATAGGTTGCCAGTTAAACTGTTTTAAAACGGACGAAGAGTGTACTTTTTTATCTTTAAAATTCACTTCTCCTTCTCCCAATAATGGTAAAGACAAATGTGCCAACGGAGCTAAATCGCCACTGGCACCTAGCGAACCTTGTGTATAAATTACTGGAAAAATATCATTATTATAAAAATCAATCAATCGCTCTACAGTTGATAACTGCACCCCTGAATGCCCGTAGCTCAAAGATTGAATTTTGAGCAACAGCATAATCTTTATTATTTCAGTAGGAACTTCATCACCAATACCACAAGCATGTGATTTTACCAGATTTTCTTGTAGGTGTGTCAGCTTATCATCAGAAATTTTTACATTACATAATGATCCAAAACCCGTATTAATCCCATAAATTGGTTTATTGTTATTTGCCATTTTTTTATCTAAATAATCACGGCATTTTTGAATATTTACTTTAGCTTCTTCTGAAAGTGATAGCGTTTTATGTTGCGAAATAATTATCCGTAACTGTTCTAAACCCAGAACTTCTGTACTGATGTAATGTATGTTTTCCATTTTTTGTTTGCAAATTGTGCTCAAAATTCAATAAACCATAGTTAATAAGCAAGTTTTGTCATCACTATTTTATTGTGGAATCATTAACTAATATTGACATAAGAAGAAAAAAAGAGTATTATATTTTATACAATCTTTTAAAAATATGATTTTAATAAAAATAACCTAAAAACTTTTTTACTATTCAAAAAATACTATTTTTGGAAAACAATGAGTAATAACATCAAAAAGCTTTAAAACTTGTTTGTATATAATAATTGTAACAATATTTATTGATGAGTGAAAAACTTCAACCTTCTCTAGGATATAATTATTTCAAATAATCCTATTTTTTAGACTTTAGGAAAAAAACAAAATCATTTTTCACCATTCATAATTCATAATTAAAATCATGATAGTATTAAAATTTGGCGGAACATCTGTTGCCAATTCAGAAAATATTTTAAAAACAATTGCCATAATCACCAATAAAAACAAAGAGGACAAACTGGCTGTAGTTGTTTCTGCATTTAGTGGCGTTACAGATTTACTTATTTTAGCAGGTAAAACCGCATCTTCTAAAGACAAAAATTATAAAGATATAATCAGTCAAATAGATAAAAAACATAAAGACGCCATCGACGAATTGATTACGTTGAGCGATCAAAGTGATATCATAAATACGATAAACAGCCACATCAATCACCTGAAAACGTTACTAGATGGATGTTATTTGCTAGGCGAATTATCAAGCAGAACCGCTGATATAGTAGCTGGTTTTGGAGAATTATTGTCCTCTCAAATTATTGCAGTTGCTCTAAAACAAAAAGTAAATAATTCCACTTTTAAAGACAGTCGAGAAGTCATAAAAACGAATTCCAACTTTGGGAAAGCAAGTGTTGAATTTGACATTACGAATAAACTGATTGGTGATTATTTTAAAAAAAATGATTTACAAGTTGTATTATTTCCAGGTTTTATAGCGTCTTCCACTGATGGAAACACAACAACATTAGGTCGTGGTGGTTCTGATTATACTGCAGCAATTATTGCGGCAGCAGTAAAAGCTAACGTACTTGAAATCTGGACAGACGTCAACGGTATGTTTACGGCTAATCCAAAAATTGTAAAACAAGCGCAACCGATAGAAACCATTTCCTATCAAGAAGCTATGGAGTTATCACATTTTGGTGCCAAGGTTTTATATCCGCCCACAATACAGCCTGTTTTGAGAGATAACATCCCCATTTTTATTAAAAATACTTTTGAACCAGATGTTTACGGAACCCTGATTTCAAATCATCCAAACGCATCTGAAAATCCAATTAAAGGAATTACTCACATTGACAATATTGCGTTGCTAACCCTTGAAGGTTCTGGGATGATTGGTGTTGCTGGTTCTTCAAAGCGTTTGTTTGAAGTGTTATCTAATGAAAGCATCAACGTGATTTTTATCACGCAAGCGTCATCAGAACATTCCATTTGTATTGGTATCCAAAATGATGTTGCCGTCAAAGCAAAAGCAGCTATTGACAAAGCTTTTGAACTTGAAATTGCACAACGTAAAATTGACCCTTGCAGCATCGAAAATGAGTTGTGCATCGTTGCACTTGTGGGCGAAAGCATGAAAAACCATCAGGGGATAAGTGGTAAAATGTTTAGCACTTTGGGTAAAAATAATGTGAATATTCGAGCGATTGCACAAGGTGCGTCGGAACGAAATATTTCTGTGGTAATCAATGAAAAAGATGTTCAAAAAGCACTGAACACCTTGCATGAACGTTTTTTTGAAGACAATACCAAACAACTAAATTTATTTGTAATGGGAATTGGAAATGTGGGAGAAAAATTTATTGACCAAATTAGCCAACAAAAGAAATTCTTAAAGGAAAATCTAAAAATAAATCTTCGGGTAATTGCTTTGTCAAACTCCCGAAATATGATTTTTGATGAACAGGGAATAAACCTAAACGATTGGAAAACAACTGTAAACAACGGCGAAAAAGCAAACGTAGAAAAATTTATTACCACAGTAAAAAACTTGAATTTACGCAATAGTATTTTTGTTGACATCACCGCAAATTATGATATTGCTAACATTTATAGCCAATTCTTAAGCGAAAATATTGCCGTTGTCACCTGTAATAAAATTGCTTGCTCTTCAGGATATGAGAATTACAAAAACCTTAAAAACCTATCCCGAAAATACAATGCGCCGTTCCTATTTGAAACCAATGTTGGAGCAGGATTACCAATCATCGATACGCTGAAACACTTGATTGCATCAGGTGATAAAATCAATAAAATTCAAGCTGTTTTATCAGGAAGTTTGAACTTCATATTTAACAACTTTAGTGCTACTTATAATTTTCACGATGTTGTAAAAGAAGCAGGTTTTCAGGGTTTTACAGAACCTGACCCAAAAATTGATTTAAGCGGTATCGATGTGGCTCGTAAGATATTAATCCTTATTCGCGAAAGCGGTTATAAAATGGATATTGAAGAAATTGAAAACAATTGTTTCCTACCAAAAGAATGCATGGAGATAACCAACAACGAAGATTTCTTTAAATCGTTAATCAAATATGATACACATTTTAATAAGCTGTTAGCGGAAGCAAAAGCAAAGGACAGCCGTATAAAGTTTGTGGCCAAATTTGATAACGGAAAAGCATCCGTTGGATTGCAATTTATTCCCAAAGAAAGTCCGTTTTACAATCTCGAAGGAAAAGATAATATAGTCGAATTCTACACAGATAGATATGTAGATCAACCTTTAATAATAAAAGGCGCAGGTGCCGGCGCAGCAGTCACAGCTTCGGGAATTTTTGCTGATGTAATTAGAATTGGTAATGTATAATTTAGTCCTAAAGTCGAATGTCGAAAGTCTTACTATAACTTGCCTGTCAACATTCAAAAAACTTTATGACGTTATGACTTTAAGACATTATGACTGAAATAAAAATCTTCTGCCCTGCCACTATCGCCAATCTCAATTGTGGATTTGACGTTTTGGGGTTGTGCCTCGAAGGCATTGGAGATGAAATGATTATCCGGAAAGTTGCTGAAAAAGGAATAAGAATAATCCAAATTACTGGTGCCGATTTGCCATTTGAAACCGAAAAAAATGTTGCTGGAGTTGCTGGAGTAGCTTTGTTAAATGCTACAAATTCCGAATTCGGTTTTGAAATCGAAATTTACAAAAAAATCAAAGCCGGAAGTGGTATCGGAAGCAGTTCGGCTAGTGCAGCCGGAGCAGTCTTTGGCATCAACGAGCTTTTAGGCAGACCATTTACCAAACACGAACTAGTTTACTTTGCCATGAAAGGCGAAGTAGTTGCCAGCGGAAGCGAACATGCTGATAACGTTGCACCATGCCTTTTAGGAGGATTCACCTTGGTTCGCGGCTACAATCCTTTAGATGTTATTAAAATAGAAAGTCCTTCTGAAATTTATGCAGTGGTTTTGCATCCACATATTGAAGTGAAGACTTCAGATTCTCGTGCGGTTTTATCACCAACAGTTTCCCTGAAATCGGCTATTACACAATGGGGAAATTTAGGAGGATTAATTGCTGGTTTGTACACTAACGATTATCAACTCATTGGTCGTTCTTTACAAGATGTTATCGTTGAGCCAGCACGAAAACATTTAATTCCCAATTTTGATAAAGTAAAAGAAAATGCTTTACAGAGCGGAGCATTAGGTGCTGGAATATCTGGTGCTGGACCATCTATATTTGCCTTATGCAAAGGAAAAATCATTGCCAATTCTGTCGCCAAAAGCATGAGTAATGCCTATGCTGACACAAATATTCCTTTTGATATTCATATTTCAAAACTGAATGATGAAGGAACTAAAATAATTACGAATTAGGAATTACGAATTATGAAATACTATAGCTTAAACAACAAATCACATAAAGTTACATTTCAGGAAGCTTTGGTAGCTGGTTTAGCACCCGACAAAGGTTTGTTTTTTCCTGAAAACATCACGCCACTACCCGACTCATTTTTTGCTACTATTGATAAGCTTTCACACGAAGAAATTGCTTTTGAAGCAATTAAACAATTTGTTGGCGATGAAATTCCAAAAACCAAATTAAAACAAATAATTACAGAAACCTTGTGTTTTGATTTCCCTTGTGTTCGTGTGGAGGATAATGTTTTTTCATTAGAACTTTTTCACGGACCTACAATGGCGTTCAAGGATGTTGGAGCACGCTTTATGTCGCGTTGTTTAGCCTATTTCAATAAAGATAAAGATATAAAAAACACCGTTTTAGTAGCCACTTCTGGTGATACAGGTGGTGCCGTTGCCAGTGGTTTTTTGGGTGTTCAAAATGTAGAAGTTATCATCTTATATCCATCTAGGAAAGTGAGTGATATTCAGGAAAGACAGCTTACCACATTGGGTCAAAACATTAAAGCTTTACAAGTGGATGGTGTTTTTGATGATTGTCAGGATATGGTTAAAAAAGCCTTTATGGATGAAAGTTTGAAACACAAAAACTTAACTTCAGCGAATTCTATTAATATTGCACGATGGTTGCCTCAAATGTTTTATATTTTCTTTGCCTATCGAGAGTTGAAAAAATACAACAAACCTATCATTCTGTCCTGTCCCAGTGGGAATTTTGGGAATATTTGTGCTGGAATCTTGGCAAAAAAATTGGGCTTGCCCATCGCTCATTTCGTAGCTTCGACCAATGCAAATGATACCGTTCCAAGATTTTTAGAAAAAGGGAATTACGACCCAAAACCATCTGTAGCCACAATTTCAAATGCTATGGATGTTGGCAATCCAAGCAATTTTATTCGAATTCAAGAATTATACAACAACGATTTAAACGAATTTGAAAAGGATTTTTCATCGTATACTTTCACTGATTCCGAAACAGAAAGTACTATAAAAGATATTTATAAAAGAACAAAATACATTGCAGAACCGCATGGAGCCGTGGGATATTTAGGATTGAAAAAACAAATGTTGAAAAATCCAACTTTCATCGGCGTATTCCTTGAAACTGCGCATCCAATTAAATTTTTAGATATTGTGGAACCTTTGTTAAATCTAAAATTACCCATACCAAAACAAATTGAAAGTGTTTTGGGCAAAGAAAAAGTAAGCATCAAGATTAAGACATATCAAGATTTTCAACAATATCTTACTTGATTTTTTATATTTGTGTAAACTCCTTAATTAATGAAAAAAATTACTTCTCTTCTGGTTTTGTTATTAGTTTTTTCTGGCTGTGGCGTGCGCCAAACTCGAAATTTACTAACCTCGGGCGAATATGATGCGGCTATAAAAAAAGCTGTTGATGGCTTGGATGGTAATAAAAATACCAAAGGCAAACAAGATTATGTTTATCTACTAGAAGAAGCATTTGCCAAAGCTAAAGAGCGCGATTTGCGTGATATTAAAGGTTGGTTCAAAGATGCAAATCCCCAAAATTTAGAAAAAATATACTCCACTTATGTACAATTAAATTACCGTCAAGAACAAATTCGTCCTTTGCTGCCTTTAAAATTATTGAAAGAAGGTCGCGATGCGATTTTTCCTTTTGATGAGTATTCCGACGCTATTGTAAGCAGCAAAAATGCGCTATCAAAATATTTGTACGACAATTCAAAAGCCTTGTTAGCCAATAAAGATAAAATGGTAATTCGTCGCGCTTATGATGATTTAGTATATTTAGAAAGCATTAATCCGGGGTTCAAAGATGTTGCTAGATTGACTGACGAAGCCAAATTCAAAGGAACAGATTTTGTAAATGTGACCGCAAAAAACGAAACCAATATGGTAATCCCCGTTCGTTTACAAAATGATTTACTAGATATTAGCACTTACGGTTTAAACGACAAATGGACAGTTTATCACAACAACAACAACAACAAACAAAAAGGAATTGACTACGATTATGGATTAATTGTCAACTTTCGGGAAATAAATATAACACCCGAACAAGTCAAAGAAAGACAATTTGACAAAGAAAAACAAATCAAAGACGGCGTAAAAAATCTTTTAGATGCAAATAATCATGTCGTAAAAGATAGTTTAGGTCATCCTATAAAAGTAGATAATCTAAAAACTATTCGAATAAGTATCTATGAATTTTCACAGATAAAATCGTGTCAAATAAAAGCTAAAATAGATTATGTCAACCTCAAAAATAATCAGCTTATAGAAACATTTCCTTTAGCGAGCGAATTTGTTTTCTCTAATAAGTATTCAACTTACAAAGGGGATAAACGTGCTTGCGAAGAAAACTATTTTTCTAATTTTGATAAAAGACCTTTGCCCTTCCCTAGTAACGAACAAATGGTTTTTGATACAGCAAATGATTTAAAAGCGAAACTAAAAGACATCATCGTACGCAATAAATTCAGAAGGTAAAAAGGAAATTCTTTCGTTGAGATAGTTGCCACAAAACTGCTCGTCAAACAAACTGCTCTAATTTACCAGCATCAATTCCCTCATGTGAAACATTGTAAACTGTAGTTCCGTCTTTGATAACAATAACTTGCGGCGATTGATGCACCACACCAAAATGAATCGTCCTAAAATAGGTTGACTAAAAATTAAACACTTTTAGTATCCTATGGAAACAACAACAAATCAAGCCTGTCGAAAAGAAGGCTATCAAAAAGTAACTTTCGAGCACAAACT
>NZ_JANXUG010000095.1 GCF_025352015.1 Flavobacterium sp. | reverse complement strand
CAAAAGACTTAGATTCTGCTCATTTTTATATAAAGCGTGCATACGCCAAAAGCGGCACAGTAAAAAATGATTCTCTGATTGCAAGATCTAGTTATAATTTAGGATATTATTATTATCAAAAAAACAAAAACGACAGCACTCAATATTATTTAAAGATTGCATTGAAGTATGCCAAGAAATCCAATTTCAAAAAAATTATTTCTATCAGTTATGATATGCAAGGTATGTTGGCAGCAAATCAAAATCAATTTGATGTAGCCTTGAAATATTATTTGAAAGCCTTAGCTATTGCTGAAAAATACGATTTAGCAAGAAACAAATCAATAGTGTTAACAGATATAGGCAACTTGTTTGTTCGGCAAAAAGACAGTGCAAAAGCCAAAGAGTATTTTGAGCAAAGTGTTAAAAATTCAAAAATAAATGGGTTAACAAACGAATTAATAAAGGGATACACCAGCCTAGCCATTTTGTGTGCAGGTACTAACAAAAAGAAGGCAGAATCTTTATATACCCTTGCGCTGGCAATATCTCGCAAAAACAACAATGACTATGCCCAATATTATTCTCATATTAATTTGAGCGATTTGTATGTTCGCAATACAGATAGGGTTTCATTAAATAAAGTATATTATCACTTGCAACAAGCCCAAAAAATGCAACGGCAATTAAAAGACCAGAGTTTACTTTTTTTTGTCAATTTCAATTTTGGAGGGTATTATAAGCGAATAGCAAATTATCCAAAAGCTGTTGAATACTATAACAAAGCACTAGCTGTTAGGACAAAAAACATACCCACAAATCAATTATTGAATTTATATGCCACCCTTGCTGAAACCTATGCTAAAAACAACGACTACAAGAATGCTTTGCAGATAAAAGCAAAACAAAACCAACTATCGGACAGTATTTTTATATCCGAAAAAAACAAAATCTTTCAAGAAACTCAGACTAAATATGAAGTAGAGAAAAAGAACCTCAAGATACAGTTACTAACCAAAGAAAAAATTATTGAAATCCGCAAAAAGCAGCTGATAGTAATTATAGGTGTCATAATAGTAGTAGTGCTAGTGGTTATTTTACTTTTTTATAAACAGCGAATTAAAACCCAAAAAATCATTGCAGAAAACAAAAATAAAACACACCAACAAGAAGTGGCAAGACTTGAAAGTGAAAAAGAATTAAAAAGAGTACTAGGAGCACTCGAAGGACAAGAACAAGAAAAGAACAGATTGGCAAAAGAAATTCATGACGGCATTGGAGGTACCTTGGCAGGATTGAAACTGGCATTAACCAACGAAAATAAACAACTAAAAAACAATGCTGTTGCCACTATGATAAACCAAATGGGGTCAGCACTAAAAGAATTGCGGTTGATTTCGCATAACTTGAGCATCAATTTTTTAGAAAATAATTCGCTAGAAGATTTAGTCAGTCAACTAGTAGAGCGCTATGAAGAACGAAACGAATTTGAGGTAGAACTAGTTGTTTTTCCTGAGGATGCGTTATACTCGCTTTCTAGCACTGTTAAAATTACGCTGTATCGAATAATTCAAGAATTATTTTCGAACGTTTCAAAACATGCCAATGCAAGCGAGGTTTCCATTTCATTTACACAAAATGAGAACCAATTAATGGTTATATTTGAAGATAATGGTAAAGGCTTTGACGTCGCCAACTCAAGCGGTATAGGGTTTAGCAATGTTAAAGAAAGAATAAAGAGCCTCGATGCAACACTAAATATAGAAAGTAGTATTGGAAACGGAACTACCATAATAATAGAATTACCAATCTAATGAATGAATCACACATTATTACTGTAGGCATTGTTGATGATCACCAAATTGTATTAGATGGTTTGGTAGCAAATTTAAAGTCTACCGAAAATTTTAAGGTTCTCTTTGCCTTAAATAGTGCCAAGAAAGCATTATTACAGCTAAATGAGGTAACTCCAGACATTATTATTTCAGATATGTCTATGCCAGAAATGAACGGATTAGAATTTGTTAAAACAGTTCGCAATAAATATCCATCTATAAAAATATTGGCCCTTTCGATGTTTAGTAATTTAGTAGCCAAAGAAAATCTTGAAGGTTATATGCTCAAAGAAACCCCTTTTGAAGATTTAAAACAAGCCATCATAGGAATAGTTCTTGAAGGGAAAAGCTATTATTATGAATCGGGAAAAAGAAGCAAACCAATACAGTTTAGAGATAAAATACTAACCAAAAGAGAAAAAGAAATAGTAATACATCTATCTGAAGGATACACCAGTGATCAAATAGGCGTCATGTTAAACATATCAACATTAACAGTAGACTCTCATAAAAAAAATATTTTTCATAAACTGCAAATTCATAATTTGGCAGAATTAGCCATAAAAGCGTTACAGCTGGGAATTGTTAAATGATTTTATAGAAGTAGTCTCTAATTTGAAATCACTACGCTCAAAAAAGCTACCTCTATGTAGTTTTTTCTAATTTCTATTTTATTTCCCTTTTTTCTTTTATATTTGCACCCTTAACGAGAGGAGGTGTCTATATTATGTTAATTATACCAATTAAAGACGGAGAAAATATCGATAGAGCATTAAAGCGCTATAAAAGAAAATTTGATAAAACAGGAACTGTTCGTCAGTTGCGAGCGCGTACTGCTTTCATAAAACCTTCAGTTGTTAGAAGAGCACAAGTTCAAAAAGCTGCTTACATTCAGAACATGAAAGACGGATTAGAAAGTTAGTCATTAATTTTTCTAAAAATATACTAGCCGTTAGTAATTAAAGTTTCATAACTTTGATGCTAACGGTTTTTTTATGGAAAATTCTAAAAATAGATTTAAAGATTATCTTCTTCTGGAGAAAAATTATTCTTTACATACTGTTGCTGCTTATATCAAAGACATAGTGTTCTTTGAATTTTTTTTGTCTAGCAATTATAATGATGACAATTTGACTGCTGTCAATTATAGTCAAATTCGTTCCTGGTTAATTTCTCTTTCCGATGACGGAAATTCTAATTCAACTATCAACCGAAAAATTTCGTCTTTAAAATCGTTTTATAAATTTTTGCTCAAGACAAAGCAAATTGATTCAAGTCCTTTATTAAAACATACAGCATTAAAGTCGCCAAAGAAAATACAAATCCCTTTTTCAGAAAAAGAACTCGATTTAGTTTTAAATGATACAAACTATGAGGATAATTTTGAAGGCATTCGCGATAAATTAATTGTTGATTTATTTTATACAACAGGAGTTCGTAGAGAAGAACTAATCAATATAAAAATGCAAGATGTTGATGTGTCAAATTACACCATAAAGGTTTTAGGTAAAAGAAAAAAAGAAAGAATAATTCCAATTTTACCAATTGTTGAAAAACAAATAAAAAAATATTTATCAGAAAGAACACAGGTACATAACATTACAGACACGAGCTATTTTTTTATATTAGCAAAGGGTATTAAATTAAATAATTCGTTTGTATATCGATTAATTAATTATTACTTTAGTAATGTTTCCGAGAAGGTAAAAAAAAGTCCGCATGTATTAAGACACACATTTGCAACACATCTATTAAATAATGGCGCAGATATAAATTCAATTAAAGAGTTATTAGGACATTCTAGTTTAGCTTCTACGCAAGTGTACACACACAATAGTTTAGCAGAACTCAAAAAGGTATACAACAACGCTCATCCAAGAAATAAAAAATAGTTTATAAAAGTTTAACCAATAAAAATTTGATTATGAAGGTAAATGTTAATGCGGTAAATTTTACTGTCGATAAAAAGCTGGTAGATTTTATTAATGAACGGCTAGTAAAACTCGAAAAATATTATGACAAAGTAGTCTCGTCGGATGTTTTTTTGAAGGTTGAAAAAACAAGTGAGAAGGAAAATAAAATTGTAGAGGTAAAAATTCATGTTCCTGGAGACGATTTTATGGTAAAAAAACAATGTAAATCATTTGAAGAAGCAGTAGAGTTGTCGGCAGAATCATTGGAAAGATTATTGATAAAAAGAAAGGAAAAATCTAGAACACATATATAAAATAAAAATATTTATAAAAATGTTTTGATTAAAAGATAAAATACATACATTTGCAGTCCGTTAGAAATAGCGGACTTTTTTATTGATACTGCCAGCGTAGCTCAGTTGGCTAGAGCAGCTGATTTGTAATCAGCAGGTCGTGGGTTCGTGTCCCTCCGCCGGCTCAAATTTTAGGTGCAAAATTAAAAAAGTAGGGGAGATACTCAAGCGGCCAACGAGGGCAGACTGTAAATCTGCTGTGTGAACTTCGCAGGTTCGAATCCTGCTCTCCCCACTAATTAAGTTTGAAGTTTCAGGTTTCCAATATTTGAAACTTTAATCTTTAAGCTTCTCTGCCGACTTAGCTCAGGGGTAGAGTGCTTCCTTGGTAAGGAAGAGGTCACGGGTTCAATTCCCGTAGTTGGCTCAAATTAAATTGAATATTGAACACTAATAAATATAACTAAGTTTAAAATTAATTAAAATGGCAAAAGAAAATTTTAACCGTAACAAGCCTCACTTAAACATTGGAACAATTGGGCATGTTGACCACGGAAAAACAACATTAACTGCTGCAATTACAAAAGTATTGTCTGATGCAGGTTACTGTCAAGCGAAATCATTTGATCAAATCGATAACGCTCCAGAAGAAAAAGAGAGAGGTATCACAATTAATACTTCACACGTAGAGTATGAAACTGCTAACCGTCACTATGCACACGTTGACTGTCCAGGTCACGCTGATTACGTGAAAAACATGGTTACAGGAGCCGCTCAAATGGA
>NZ_JANXUG010000094.1 GCF_025352015.1 Flavobacterium sp. | reverse complement strand
AAAAATAGTGTCAACAATTGGACTTTCGATATGATGACAAGCATTACAATCTCTAGCAAAATTCTTCTTGCGAATTGTGAACTTTCTGTGATTACATTTAACACAATGAAAGCCGTCTCTCCACTTTATTTCTGCCAAATAACCTAAACAATCTAAATCAGTTTTGAATCTGTCTGTAAATTCTAAAATACTTTCTCCTGTAAACTTTTCCATTTTTAAAGGCACAAAAAAATATTAGTAATTATCAGAACACCTCAACAAATTATTAAACATAGGATAAAATTAAAAAATACAGTAAAGCTAAAATCATTAATTTTAAAACTCTGCGTATTTCAGCAAAAATTTTAATAATTAAACAGCTGGTTTGAGGAACATAAAAGACTTAACGCGTTTTGATTTTATTAAAATCAAACTCCCACTTTTTATCTGTATCATACCACAGTTGCCCAGCAGAAACCAGCAACGGACATTCAAAATTATTGCTGTATAAACTTCCCGTCCCTAATCCTTGAGGCATCAAATTATTTTGCATAAAAGTAAACTGTGCAATCGCATTCAAACCAACATTACTTTCTAAAGCCGAAGTAATCCACCAACCAATATTTAATTTTTCGGCAAGAGAAATCCATTGCAAAGTTCCTCTAAATCCACCAATAAAACTGGGTTTCAAAACAATGTATTGCGGACTAATTTTTTGAAGTAAATTTTCCTTTTCTTCTTTTGAAAATACGCCGATTAGCTCTTCATCCAAAGCTATAGGAATAGTAGTATTTTTACACAAAACTGACATCGTGTCAGTAAGGTTTTTTTTAATCGGTTGTTCAATACTATGCAATTTAAAACCAGATAGTTGCTTAATTTTAAATAAAGCATCATTTGAATTAAATGCACCATTAGCATCTACTCGAATTTCAATCATTTTTTCATCAAAGTTAGATCGAATAAAGCGTAATATAGCCAATTCTTTATCAAAATCTATGGCTCCAATTTTCAACTTTATACAACGAAATCCTTGCGCAATTTTATCCTCAATTTGAGTTTTCATAAAGGTTTCATCACCCATCCAAACCAATCCGTTTATGGAAATACTTTCTGTGTTTTCTGTAAAATCCGAAGGAAATAAAATAAACGTATTTTCGCTTTTTAAAGATAAAAAAGCCATTTCAATTCCAAATTGTAAAGATGGAAATTCGACTAATTCTTCCCATAATTTTTGTTCTCCCAAATGAATATTTTTGCAAATCCATTGTAATTTTTCTTCATAATCTGGTCGATCATCAATACTCAAACCACGCAAAATTCCGCACTCTCCTATTCCCTTTTTACCCTCTTTTTCCAAGATGATAAACCAAGTTTCTTTATCGGTTAAAATGCCTCTGGAGGTTCCTGAAGCTTTTTTAAAATGAAGTATGTATTTGAAATACGTTGCTTTCATTACTAAAGCGAAATACTTGTTCCAATGTCTAAAAGCATTAAATCTTTTCCTGCATCAAAAAATTTCTTTTTGGCTTCTTCGTGATTTATAACAATAAACCCAAAAGTATCAAAATGGCAGCCCAAAATCTTATCACAGTCAACAAAATCAGCTGCCATGATAGCATCGTCAACATCCATAGTGAAGCAACTACCAATAGGTAAAATTGCTAAATCGAGCTTGGTTCGCATTGGAATGAGCTTCATATCCATTGTTAAGGCTGTATCGCCAGAGAGGTAAATATTTTTGTGTTCGCCTTCAATAACAAATCCGCCGGGATTACCACCATAAGTTCCATCTGGAAACGAACTAGAATGTACAGCAGCAACATATTTCACTTTTCCAAAATCAAAGTGCCAACTTCCACCGTGATTCATCGGATGGTATTGAAATCCTTTTTTACCATAGTAGTTTGCTATTTCCCAATTGGAAACAATAACCGAGTTATTATTTTTTGCAATCACCTCAACATCTGCAATGTGATCAAAATGAGCATGAGTTATCAAAATATAATCTGCCTTTAACCTAGTGATGTCAATATGCGCTGCATTTTCATTGCCCGAAATAAAAGGGTCAATAAGAAGGTGTTTTCCGCCGACTTCAATCCCAATGCAAGCGTGTCCGTAAAAGGTTATTTTCATAAAATATGTTTATATGTAGTTTACCAATAAATCTGAAACAAAATAAATTAGGCTTAACGCCAGTAAAACCGATAGAAAAAAGGTACTTAAGGCTAATTTTTTCAACTCGGGATCTAGAAGTTTAGGGTTTTTGTTTTTAAACACAGTCAATAGGTGTGAACTCATTGGGAAATAAGCCGCTAAAAATAAATATTGGTCAAAATGAAACTGGTTTAAAATGGCAAATACAACCACCAAAACCATAGCTGAAATGACTAAAAAATAATGGTAATTTTTAGCCCACTCGCTACCTTTTTGAACTACTACAGTATTTTTTCCGGCTTTTCGGTCACTATCTTCGTCTCGCATATTATTGAGATTTAAAACGCCAACGCTTAAAAAACCGATAGCCGTTGCGGGCAACAATAACAACCAATCTATTTGTTTTGTGAACATAAAATACACCCCAAACGTACTTACCAATCCAAAGAAAATAAATACAAACACATCGCCATAACCACGATAACCATAAGCGCCTTGACCCACAGTATACCTAATGGCTGATGCAATCGCTAAAAATCCTAAAAACAAAAAGATAAAAGAATACAGTAAATAGCTTTCTTTGAAAGCATAATATATCAATAAAACAGCGAAAAACAAGGTAATCACCGACATTAATATCATGGCATTTTTCATTGCAAAAGGGGTAATGGTTCCTTTTTGAAGGGAGCGTTTTGGACCCACTCGATCCTCATTATCGGTTCCTTTAATACCATCGCCATAATCGTTTGCAAAATTGGAAAGTATTTGTAAACCTAGCGTGGTTAGCAACGCAAAAATCACAATATTCCAATTGAACATGGCTTGTGACATCGCATAAAAACTACCCACAATAATCCCAGATACCGACAGCGGTAAGGTGCGAATGCGTGCGGCTTCAATCCAGTGTTTCATTTTTTTAAGTTTATTTGGTTATTTGTACATCGAAGTAACGAATTAACGAATCATTGAACTACGGCAACCACTTTTTTTCAAAGTTGGGTTTTCTTTTTTCTAAAAAGGCATCTCGTCCTTCTTTGGCTTCATCAGTCATGTAGGCTAATCTTGTTGCTTCACCTGCAAAAACCTGTTGTCCCACCATACCATCGTCTGTAAGATTCAAAGCAAATTTCAACATTTTTATAGATGTTGGCGATTTTTCCAAAATTTCTTGTGCCCACTGATAAGCTACATTTTCTAATTCGTCATGAGGTACCACCGCATTAACCATTCCCATTTCAAATGCTTCTTGCGCGGTATAATTTCGTCCTAAAAAGAAAATCTCTCTTGCTTTTTTCTGACCCACCATTTTGGCCAAATAAGCCGAACCATAACCGCCATCAAAACTTGTCACGTCTGCATCGGTTTGTTTAAAAATAGCATGTTCTTTACTGGCTAAAGTCAAATCGCAAACCACGTGCAAACTATGTCCACCACCTACAGCCCAACCCGGAACCACAGCAATAACAGCTTTGGGCATAAACCGTATCAATCGTTGCACATCTAATATATTCAGTCTGTGATAACCATCTTCGCCCACATAACCCTGATGACCGCGCGCTTTTTGATCGCCACCAGAGCAAAAAGACCAAATACCATCTTTAGATGAAGGTCCTTCGGCAGAAAGTAGCACCACGCCAATAGAAGTGTCTTGTTGAGCATCGTGAAAAGCTTCCAATAATTCGGCAGTTGTTTTGGGACGAAATGCATTGCGAACATCTGGTCGATTAAAAGCAATTCTCGCAACACCATTGCATTTTTTATAAGTGATGTCTTCAAAATCCTTAACTGCTTTCCAATTGATTGAACTCATGTAAGTGCTAAAATTTGTTAAAATAAAATCTCAAAAAATAATTTATACTATTTTAGCGTAAAAATAAAGTATTTTTAACTCTTAACTACACAATTAAATTTTAAATCCTTATGAATAAATCGATATTTTATGTTGCTTTCTTATTATTTGGCTATGCTGGATTTTCACAAAAATATGAATTTCATACGCTTAAAGATATTGAAGCAACACCCGTAATTTCCCAAGATAAAACGGGAACGTGCTGGAGTTTTGCCACAACTTCTTTTTTGGAAGCCGAAATTATACGTTTAACCGGAAAAAAAATTGACCTTTCTGAAATGTATAACGTTCGCAACACCTATCTTGACAAAGCCGAAAATTATGTGATGCGACAAGGAAAAGCACAATATGGAGAAGGCGGCTTGAGTCACGATGTGATTAACAGTGCCCGAAAATATGGTGTTGTTCCCGAAAGCAATTTTATCGGAAAAACTACTGCTGATTTGGAATATAATCATGCTAAAATGGTAGCTGAACTTGAAGCGATTGTAAAAAAAGCAGTTGCCGAGACGCCCAAAAAATATCAAAATTGGAAGACAGATTATACCGCTGTTTTAGATAAATACATGGGCAAGTTTAATGAAAATGAGAAAATAATTTTGCCAAAACTAGCTATTGATAACACCAAAGTTGTTGCTACCGAAAAATCTCTTTCTCCAAAACAGTTTTTAGCGACCACAAATTTGAATTTAGAGGATTACCTTACCCTAACTTCATTTACCAATGAGCCTTTTTACTCAAAATTTATTTTGAACATTCCTGATAATTTTGCAAATGGAACTTTCTACAACTTGCCTTTGGATGAATTCATACAAAACATTGATAATGCTATAAATAAAGGATTCACTTTAGCACTCGATACCGATGTAAGTGAAGCTACTTTTTCGGCTAAAAATGGTATTGCCGTAATTCCAGAAAACGAGACTGATTCGCAAGTTATTCTAACCGAAATTAAACCCGAAAAAAAAATTACACCCGAATACCGTCAAACCGAATTTGAAAATTTTGATACCCAAGACGATCATTTGATGCACATTGTTGGAAAAGTGGAAGATCAAAAAGGAGACGTGTTTTACAAAGTGAAAAACTCATGGGGCACCAATTCTGGGCGAAATGGTTTTGTGTATATGAGCGTTGCTTATTTAAGATTAAAATCGATTTCGGTGATGTTGCATAAAGATGGTTTGATTAAAAAAACCAAAACTGCTTTGGGCGTTTAATCAAAAACATTTTCTAGAAAATAACTAAACCTGATGGAATTACATTCTTTTAGGTTTTTTGTTATGTTTAACCAAATAAAATCAACATAATGAGAGCCTTTTCGCGTCAAGAAAAAATTAAAATCCTTTTTAGTTTCCCAGTCATTATTGCTGCTTTGGGCTATTTTGTAGATATTTATGACTTACTGCTTTTTGGTATCGTACGCATAAAAAGCCTTACCGATCTTGGTCTTAATGCCGATACTGAAGGCACAATGATTATAAATTACCAAATGACCGGAATGATTTTGGGTGGAATCCTTTGGGGAATTCTTGGCGATAAAAAAGGCAGGCTTTCGGTATTATTTGGTTCCATAGTTGTGTATTCATTAGCCAATATTGCGTGCGGTTTTTTACCCCAACTCAAAGGTGAAAATGTGGTTTATATTTATGCTTGGTTGCGCTTTATCGCAGGCGTTGGTTTGGCTGGAGAATTAGGAGCAGGAATCACGTTAGTGTGCGAAACTTTACCTAAAGAATTGCGCGCTATTGGAACCTCGTTGGTTGCTGGTTTTGGTGTTCTGGGTGCTGTGGTGGCGCATTTTACAGTGGAACTTTCGGGTAGTTGGTCTACTGCTTATTTTATTGGCGGCGGATTAGGACTGTTGCTTTTAGTGTTGCGAATTAGTGTGGCAGAAAGCGGTATTTTTAAAAACGTCAAAGAAAAAAATGCTGTAAAAAGAGGCGATTTTTTGTCTTTTTTCACCACAAAAATACTTTTTATCAGGTACTTAAAATGCATTTTTATTGGAATCCCTATTTGGTTTTGTATTGGGATTTTGGTCTTTATGGCAAACCAGTTTGCTCCCGAAATGGGGATTGCCAAAATTGATCCCTCAAAAGCCATACTTTGGATATATGTTTTTGGTTCTATTGGCGATTTTTCAAGTGGTTTTATATCACAAGCAATAGGTTCGCGCAAAAAAACGATACTCTATATGATGCTTTTTACATTATTGGGCGTATTCTTACTGCTATATGGCGGTACAAAAACCGAGGAGAGGTATTATTTTTATTGTGCATGGCTGGGCTTATCAACCGGGTTTTGGGCCATGTTTGTTACCCTTGCCTCTGAACAGTTTGGCACCAATTTACGTAGCACCGCCACCACCAGCATACCTAATATGGTGCGAGGTTCAGTACCATTGATGTTAATAGCTTTTGATTACTTAAAAGCAGCATCAAGTGTCATAACTGCTGCGGCGCTGGTAGGCGCATTTGTTTTTAGTCTTGCGATTTACTCGGTGCTCACCATTTCTGAAACACATTATAAGGATATGGATTTTGTGGAATAAAAAGGTGCTAAACATTCAAAAAAAACTGCAAGAAAATGACTCCCGAATTTGTGCTGTAGTACTAAAGGTAATTTAGGTTTAAAAATGCTGTGCATTCTTTACAATAAAAATATATGTTGTAGTTGCTCCAAGGCGGGAGAGTTTTGCAGCACAGGTATTAAGCATGGGGAAAAACTGTTTGATGATTTGTAACAAAATACTATATTTGAAAAACGAAACAAAACTTTTCTTATACAGCCATATTGGTATAGATAATCGAAATTTTATATCGTCAATGTACAAGTTAGGCGTCAGTTTGGCGAAACACTGAAAAAACAACAAAAAACATCAAATTTATATTTAAAATGAAACTTGAACCAATGAAACCAATTAGAGTTTTTCCAAACGAAGAATTTAGGGAAATAATAATTGAAGATAAACTAAAATTACGTTACGCGATTTCCAACAAAGGAAGATTAATTAGCTTTGTAAACGATATAAAGTTTGGCAGAGAATTAAAAGGCGGAACTGCTGATGGTTATAAAACATTCAATTATAAAATCTTTAACAACGGGAAAATAACTAACAAGCATCTATTTTTTTCAAAACTTATTGCTAAATATTTTATACCTAAAACTTCAGAAGAACAAACATACGTTTTACATTTAGATAGAAAACGTGATAATGATGATTACAGAAATTTAAAATGGGCAACAAGAGAAGAAATGCTTGAATTTGGTCGAAAAAGTCCGTTTGTAATCCAAGCAAAAAAAAATTTATTAGAACATAATTTAAAATCTAACGGCAGAAAATTAACAGTAACCAAAGTTATGCTGATCAAAAAACTTTTAGCGAAACCTGAACAAAGAACAAGATTAAAAATGATTGCAAAACAATTTGGCGTAAGTGAAATGCAAATCAGAAGAATAAAAAGTGGTGAAAATTGGAGCCAAGTGAAAATATGAAAAACGAAATAAATAAAAAACTGAACGGCTAACTGCGGTTAGTAGAAATAGCGGCTTTTGGGCTTAATTTGAAGTTGGTTTTGTACTTGCAAAGTCGGTGTATAACCGAAAGTATAGGCTTCCTTAATAAACCACCCCTGCGAGCTGCAAAATGTCAGGTTGTGAATAAACGCAACTCGAGAATCTAACGCAATTTTATTTAAAATTAACCCTTAAAACGTTTCAATTATGAAAAAAAAAGAGTGAAAATTATTAATCTGCTTGTTTTACCGATTGTTTTAATCCTATTTGCTTGTGAAAAAGACTTATACGATGAACATTTGCATAAATAAAGAGTTAAAAGCCAAATAACTCTTGAACAATTTAAGAGAGAAACCGGATTGAATGATTTTACTCCTTCAATTAAAATAAAATTTAATATCGATAATTCTTTTCAACGAAATGCTGATGGAAGTTATGAATTAAGTGATTTTGATATTGATACTAGTATAATCAAAAGAATTGTCGTTAACGAAAAAAAAACTTATACTTTGTCACTTAAATTCAACTAATCCTGCACTTAAAACACTTACTGTTTTTTCACTTACAGATTTTG
>NZ_JANXUG010000078.1 GCF_025352015.1 Flavobacterium sp. | reverse complement strand
GAAAACAAAATCTTGAACTTCATTATAAAAACATGGTTCTAACGATTGAAATTGTAATCCTTCACAAGATGGGAAAACAGGAAACTTTTCGGTTTGATTGTTGGCTACTTGTGCATTTAAAACATTGGCTAAAAAGTATGCTACTAAAAATGGTATTGAATTTTTCATTTTTTTTTAAAATATATCGTTTGAGGGTGTGTTCTTGAATAATGTAATAAAAGTAAAAAATCGGTTTCATTAAAACATTCGATACAATCTATATTTACACTTTTTTACGTGATTTGTTAGTTTTTTTAATGAATACAAATACGCCAAATGCTAGAAATGCTCCGGTACAGTTAGCTACTACATCTTTAAGATCGGCATGTCGTGTTGTAGTAAATAATTCTTGCAAAATTTCAATAAGTATTCCGTAGCAAAATGAAATTATAACGATGTTTCGTATACTTTTTAGTCCCAATTTATTTATTTTCATCCAGAAATAAAAACCCCAAAGCATAGTGAAAATAAAATGAAAAGTAAAATGCACGTATTTATCAAAATTAGATAAAGAAAAACCTAACGAGGGCAAATCATTAACTTTTATTAAAGACAAAATAGCAATTATAATCGTCCAGCCAATGGCTAAAACCAAGCTAGTATTTTTAAGCACCAATAAGTTGTCTGTAGCTTTCACTCGAAAGCAATTCGTCAGTTTGTGAAAAATTAGCTATTTTCAGTTTAATCATCCACCCTTTTCCATAAGGATCGGCATTTACTTCCTCTGGATTTGAGTCTAAACCATTATTAAATTCAATGATTTCACCCGAAAGCGGCAAAAATAAATCTGAAACTGTTTTAACCGCCTCTACTGTACCAAATACTTCGTCTTTATCTAATGTTTGGTCTAACGTTTCTACTTCAACATACACAATGTCGCCCAACTCTTTTTGAGCAAAATCAGTAATGCCAATAGTTGCTATATCACCATCAATTAGAACCCATTCGTGGTCTTTTGTATATTTTAAATTGCTTGGAATATTCATTTGATTTTTAATTTTTAGTCGGTAAAGATACTATTTGATATTGTGATTTATAATGTAAAAATGTGTTAGTTTCCAAAATTATAACGCATGGTAAATCCTGCCCTTATATTGGTCAACGGAAATGAAGTTGAAATAACCGGTTTAGAGAAAGAGTGATCGTAGAAGAAAATAGCAGTCAAGTTTTTACTAAACGAATAATCGGCTGTTAATTTTGCAGACCAAATGTTTTGTCCGCCACCCAATTGGTTATTGGTGTAATCTAAATAACGCACGATGGTTTTATTATTTCTATAAGAAAAATCGACTTTTAAATTGATGTCACTTTTTATAATTCCTGTTGGATTGTCTGCTAATTGCGACGAGAAAATAACATCTTTAAAACGATATCCTAAACCTATAATATATTCTTTACCCTGAACTTCGGTCAACAGATTATTATCAAAACTCATCGATAAACTTCGGTCTTTTTTTATTTCGGCCAAAATTTTGAAGGCGTTTTTCATTTCAAAATCTAATCTTATCAATGGATTGAATTGTTCGACCAAATTTATATTTCCAATAATGGTTTTGTTGAAAAAATTACCAAATCCGCCGTTATCTTGCTGTGGTCCCAATGAAGGATTATAATCAAGATTTGACCGGAAAGAATTTATTGTATAGGATGATCTGTAAGCATGTTGAATAGAGAAACGTTTAAAATTTTCTTTAAAGAAACCATAACGCATCAATCCTGTATACTTAATATTCCAGTTGGGAATTGGGAAATTTCTAAAAGCGCTTAACGAAACACCATCAGGTGAACTGCCCGTGTAAGCCGATAAGAAGGCAGGAATCAAAACCGCTTGGTTATTTTTCCCATAGCCAATTGGATACCCCGCATTGGCAGAATAAAAATTATATTTTGGATCAGTAGCTGCTGGAATTGGATTTGCAGAATCACCATATCTTGGAATACTTGTTCCGTAATAATCTGCTGCTAACCTATCAGCAATGATTAATCTGTTGTTTCTAAAATCATCAAAAGTAGTAGAACCGGTTTCATCGCTTTTGTTAAAAGAGGTTTTGATTAAAACGGTCGAAATAGCAAAATTCCCAAAACTATAAGGAGAACGCGGGTTGTACAATCCCGTATTAGGATCCACATCATATTGTTCTGAAGAATTTTCAGAGTAAGTCCTGTTTGCTGTCAAATCAATTTTAAAATCGGGGAACAAATCCACGTTGGCAGTAACATCCAATGTTCTTGTTGATACTCTCGTGTAGCTTTGATTAAAATCTTGATAAGTAGTTAACCAGCCTCTTTTGGCTGCTTCATAACGAACATCATCTTGCGCACCAAAAACGAACCCTAATGAAGGTCTTGAAGAACCAAAGAACCCTACACCTGGCAAGAAACCTGGCAGCAATGTACCTTCATTTTTGACGAAATTAATTTGGACATTTTTCACACTAGTTAAAACGCCAATTAATCCGCTTACAAACACACTGCTATTTTTTGCAGGTTGTGCTTTGATACCCGTTATTTTTTCTCCCGGTTTTGGCAGAGCAACTGGTTTTTGAGCTGGTGCTGCTGGTTTTTTTCCTAATCCGATATATTTATAAAGTGACTCCATACTAAAAGCAGTGTTCAAACGATGTGACCCTGCATTTTGAATAGTATTTCCTAAATCATTCCCGTCTACAGATGCTAATGCTAACGATGGTCTTTGCCAACTGTAATCGCCTGTATACGAATAGGTTGATTTCACAAAAGACAAGAAAGGAATTTTATTTATTGGCAAATCATAGTTTACTACAATCTGCTGATTGTGTTGATTTGACGATCCTATATTCCAAAAATCTGTCCAAATGGTATTCGAATTATCTGGTATATTACCGGCATCCATGTAAGTACGAACAATATTATGTGATGCCGCTGTAAAGTTTACTTTTAGTGCTTTGGTAATGTTATAATTAAATCCATATTGATAATTAAACATATAATTTCTTCTGTACAAAGGGTCTAAACCTATGCCCGCAACATCAACTTGTCTGAATTGTTGCTTATTGTACTGTCTGATGATATTACTGCTAAAGGAAATGCTAGCAGGTAAATAATTGAAATTAAAATCACTTAGCATTTTCCAATACGAACTTTTCTTGAAGAATTTTGACTTTTTGAAGGGTTCCAATGGTTTGTTTTGAAAAGTAAAAGTATAATCTACTGATGTATTTACTTGCTGGTCTATATATTTTTCAATTTCGTAATTGTGTTTTTCAACTTGGTTATAAGAGTAAGACAACGTTAAATTTTCTACGTCATAAACATGTTGTTTTTGAGCAGGTGCTCTCTCTTTTTTCACTCCAATAAAGTTGATGCTTTTTCTTTTTGTGTAATCAATAGCTCTATTGGTAATGTTATCTCGTTCTGCACTGCTAGGAGTGTTATCGAGTAATTCTTTTAATCGAATATCTTGATTAAAAGGATCGTATTTTGGTGTAATTATTTCTTCTCCTACAGCATAGTTAAACGGCAAATTAACACCCCATTTTTTGGGCAATAATTTACCCAAACTTAAATTGGAAATGATGTTATACTGCTGAACATCTTCTCTACTTCGTTCTTGTGGTCCTTGTTCTAAAGCTCCAAAACCGATGGTGCTCATTCTTCCCGTTCCGGACAGCGTTGCAAAATCAGCCAAGTTAGTATCCATGTTTACTATAGCTGCCATTCCACCTTTATTATCTAAACCTGCCAATCGCAACTCGTTAAACCAAACTTCCCCACGAACTTTTTGAGTATAATTGTTTTTAATACCAACCATTAACGTTCGAACCAAACCAAAATTTGGTGTTCCTTTTATGCCCAGTTTCAATGCGCCACGATTAGTATTGGATGCTAACGATGGGTCTAATTCAAAGTCATTTTTATACAACACTCCATCTACTAAAGCACTCGGCAGAGCACTAAAGGACAATACTTTCAGTTTTGTCAAAAGCGCTAAAGGTAAATCCATTTCGTTGATTTCTGGCCAGATAACAGTAGGATCTGTTGCGCCTTCTGCCGTAACTTTTAACGGTATTTCAACCTGATAATAGTTGTTCGTAAAATCGTTTCCAAACCTAATAAATGCACTCATTTGATTGTCTTGTAATGGCGCATTATCAGTTGGTGCTGGTAAAGCTTCGGCATGTAAAAACATTTTCAATTTGCTATACTGCCGCATATCAACATCAATATTTTTAAACACTGCTCTTGAATCGCCCACTTCTAATCCGTTCCCATCGCCAGCTCTAACTCCTGAAACTCGTAGTGATAGTGATTGTTCGTTTTGCGCGATTACCTGATTTCCGTTAGAAAGGTTAGAACGAACCACTCCTGGCGGAGTAACATATCGTATAGGAACACGAGTTGCATTTTCTTGAATGTTTACGGTAAGTACATCAAAATTTGTGGTCAAATCGCTAGTGTCTGTATCTGTTAAAGCATCAAACGGTTTGGTGTATTTTCTCCATTCCCCACGAACTAAATCCAAAGTACCAAAACGAATTGTAATTGGGTTTTTGAAACCCGTCATAAACATTCTCATAAAACGAATAGAGCGAAAATCTGAAATACTTCCGATGGTATTGGTTGGTTGGTTAACCGGAATTTTAAATTGAAGCCATCTTGCCCGAGTTGGAATTTGATTTGGAGCGTTAAGAACATCTGTTTCTACTTTGTCTGTAATGAAGTTTTGTCCTACTTCTATTGTAACTGGTCCGTTTAGTGTGCTCACAGTTGAATTAAAGGGTGCCATCAAAATTTTATACTCATAATAAGCATTGGCTTCATTCATGGTGTTATCTCGGTTGATATCTTCTACATCTGGCAAAGTGGTAGAACCTCTATTATTATTGTTCACATCTACAGGAGAGTTGCCTTCAACACCATTATAATTTTTGTAAACCGCTTGAACTGTTGAGCCAGTAGCGCTTAAAAAATATTGATAATTATCGCCCGCTGGATCATCTAGAGAAGCAAAACCAGGTGCAATTCCAGGAAGGTTTTTTTCGGCTGCATCGTTCACCCCATCAAAACCAACATCTTGTGCGCTTCTATTGGCACCATCAACATCAAAAGCATAAATAAGTGATTGCGATGAAGGGACTTTTCCCCAAACGGTGGGGTTGGTTAAGGATTGTGAGGCACTACTAGAAGGTAGCCCATTCTCGTATTGTTTCCTCGAATCTTTGAGTACATCTTCGGATATTTCACCAAGATTAAAATAAATTTGACCAGTATTGTTCGGGTCATTTTGTGCCGTTGGATTTCCCGGATCATAATAAGGATCTAACATCCAAAACTGAATATACTCTACATTACTTTGTTCAAAATTAGTAGAATTGATAGCGCGCATAATTCCCCCAAAATTACTCTTAGCATCAACATCACTAAACCCGTTTGGGGCAAGTGCCAAAGGATTATAATTATAAGGTCCTCTCTCTTGAGGATAATAGGATAAATCCAATGAGTTAATCACGGTGGGTTGTCCTGTGGCTATCTGTAGATTAGGAAATAACTCTGAACTAAAAATTCTTCTGGTGCTATTATTCGAAATTCCATCCTGACCTATACTAGCTGGCGTTTGGACATAAAGGGTTGGGTCAATAGAATACCAGCTTAATTTTCCTCGTTTGTATCCGTAGCTTAAGTTAACTGCATTTGATCCAAAATCATTGTAATCTGATACCGCTGGTTTTTTTGGCGTTGAGGCCAAACTCCAAGACTGTGCTGATCGCATATCAATGGTAGTTTGCGAACCTTCAAAATCATCTACATAAACGGTAGCTTCTCCCCGAAATTGGTCTGCTTTGGGCGCATCGGGTTTTAGAAATGCCATTTCGCCTCTTAAAGAGAAATTAGAAGGAGCATCGGTATCTATATTAGGTAATTTATTTACCAATCGGGTTAAAAAAGGAACCTCGGTCGCGTAATTAACATTTAATCCAAAAATAGTATTGTTTACAGATTCTTGACCATAATTTGATTTATTGGTAACTGGTCGTTCTGACATTTTAATCAAACTGGCACCAAGCAAAAACTTATTAGAGAATTTGTGCTCTATATTGAAACCCATAAATCGTCTAGTTTGCTGCCCAAAAGTAGCATTGTTTTCTACAGAAACTTGTATTGGCGTATTAGATGCTTGCAGGGAAGGGTCAAGAATTTGTACTCTTCCTGCTTGATAATTTACACTATAATCTATTCCTTCTTGAAGCACTCTTCCGCCGGCGGTTACTACTACAGAACCTCTTGGAACGTTATAAGCGCCTATTGGAATTCCGTTGCCTCCAGATGATTTGAATTTTCCTTTTAATTGAAACTTATTTTTTTCAGCATCTTGTAAAGCAGCGGCAACAGTGTTGGAATACATGCTTCTGAAAACATATTTCTGCTGATTGCCGTTGTAAGTGGTTTGGTCGTAATAGTTTTCGGTACCGAGTTTTAATTTATCAAAAATCAGTTTCCCAAAAGGTTCAACGGTGGTAAAAATAATGCGCCCATTTTGTTGGTCGACCGTTAATCCTGGTATAAAGTCAAAAAAACCATCACCTCCCGTTTGTGGGTCATTGTTGTAATTTAATTTATCTACATTAAAGACATTCAAAAGAGGTTTTTGTGTAACAAGATTTTCAGGAAGTGCTGGTGGGCTTGTTGGAAATGGTATACCTGCCACTGGAGATATATAATTAATTGGTGACGGATCAGTATATAAAATATTGAATTTAAAATCTTCTTTTTGCAATTGATACGCTCCCTGTATTTGATAAATGTTTTTCATCATCAAATTCCAAATAGGTTTTTGAACATTGGTTAAACTACTTTTTAACATTTTCAAAATCAAACTCTGTGAGGATATGGTTTGAGAGGATGTTCCCCCTGCGGTAATCACCGTAGCGTCAACTCCGTCTGTTCCAAATTCTCCTACTTGGTATACTTTATCACCTTCGGTATATTGATAGGCAACTGCTAAAACTTCGTCATTTGACAACCGTTGTTGTAAGGATAGATAACCTAATTGGGGGTTGAAAGTATATTCGTTGGGCGCTAATTTTCTAGCATTCTCTAGTTTAGAATAATCTGTTCCTTCATCTACTGTGTTGTTAAAACCAGCACTAGCGGTTACAATATCTCTAACATTTGCATTTAGTAATCCGCCACCAGTTGTAATAAATGCAGGATTGTATTGATTGTTTGCATTATCTGATGGTTTATCTACAGGTGTCGTTAGAAAAAAATTAGGATTCGCAACGGTAGAAACCGCAACAATTTGATTATCTGTGAGACCCGTCAACCGGGCTTCCCCTAAATCTTGCAAGGCAATAATATTCCGTAAATTGTTACTGGTCGTGCTTACTCTGTTTTGTCTGTTGGTTACCCAAACTTCTATTCTTGTAATTTGAGCTCTACTGCGTATTACTGGATAATCTTTCAATGCTTCGTCATACTTATTTCTAAAGTATTGCGATAAGAAAAAATGTCGGTCGACATCGTAATCTAAAGCGAACATTTCAAAGTTTTGAATAGTTCCGCCACCTTGCGCTGTAACCGATTTTGTTTTTGATTTTTGTTCAGAGAAAACGCCAGTCACCGTAGTTTTTCCGAATTGCAATTGGGCTTTGACCCCAAATAAACTTTGAGCCCCACGAATCAGAGAATTGCTAGAGGGCATACTCACATTACCAACCTCAATTTTTTGAATAATGTCATCCTCTGTTGGCGCATACTCCAGTTTAATAAGATTTTGAAAGGCAAAAGTAGATTGGGTGTCATAATTGGCATTGACGTTCAATCGTGTTCCTACTTTTCCGTTCAAACTCATGCTTATTCTTTGGGCAAAATCAAAAGTAGTTTGTGATCTATTTCTTGGCGAAAAAGCCGGGTTGTCTTGTTTAGTGTAGCGTACACCCAAATCCATTTCTACGGAACCTGTGGGTTTTACATCAATAGTATTAGACCCAAAGATGGTTTCAAAGAAACCTGAATTTACATAATATCGGGGTAATAAATCTTTTTTCTTGGCGTCGGTTCCTGGTTTTTTACCATCAATAGCATCCGATTTTTGTTTAAAATAAGTACGCATTGATTCACGAAGCACCAATTCTTCGTATTCTTTTGGCGTTAAAATTATAGGATAATTGATGTTAAAACCATCAAACGTACTCGTATAAATATATCTGTTTGTAGCTACATCATATGTGTAGGCATTAACAATACTGTTGGGGTTTTTTATTTCTACTTTTCCTGTTGAATAGCCAATACTGTCTTTGGGCGTCTCATTTATTTGAGCAAAAATTGCAGTATCTACTAGCAAAAAAAGTCCAAGTAGTAATTTCTTCAGATGTAAAAATGATTTTTTACTATATTTTGTTTCCAAGAATTATAAATTTTTTAATGCTTGTTTGATTATTGTTTCCAATCCAGCCTCGGGATTTTCTTTTATGATTTTGTCAACCACTTTTTCGGCATTTTTTCTAATGAATCCTAAAACCTCTAAAGCAGATAACGATTCTTCGCGATTAATATTGTGTTGCGTAATAGAAATTTCGCTCAAATCATATATTTTTAACACTTTTTCTTTTAAATCTAATATCACGCGCTGTGCTGTTTTGCTTCCGATACCTTTAATAGATTGAATAGTAACGACGTCTGCATTTGCAATAGCATGGATTATTTGTTTTGGATCCAATGACGATAACATGGTTCTAGCTATACTGGCTCCAATACCTGATACTGATAACAATAACTTGAACAATTCTCGCTCTGATTTTTCTATAAACCCAAACAAAGAATGGGCATCTTCTTTGATTTGAAGATGTGTAAACAATTTAACAAAATCAGTATTAGGAAGTAAAGAAAAAGTATGTAAAGAAATATTAATGTGATAACCAACACCACTGCAGTCTATTACAACTTCGGTTGGTGATTTTTCAACTAATTTTCCTTGAATGTGTGCAATCATTTTAACTAAAATTTAACTCCAAATATAGCAAAATTCTTTAACGGAATGAATCTCTTTTCATTATCTATAAGACAATACAAACTATTTAGAAAAAGCCATTTTTTTTCGTTTCTCTTTTTCTTGAGCGTCAACAACGGCAACGGCTACCATATTTACCATTTCTTCAACACTGGCACCCAGTTGAAAAATATGTACTGCCTTTTCCATCCCCAACATTATAGGCCCAATGGAATCTACTTTATACAATTCTTTCAACAGTTTGTATGTTATATTAGCTGATTCTAAATTAGGAAAAATCAAAGTGTTAACCTTTTTCCCTGCTAATTTTGAAAACGGAAATTTGGCTTTCAGCATTTCGGCATTTAAAGCAAAATCTGTCTGAATTTCACCATCAACAATAAGGTCTGGATAATATTTATGTAAATAAGCGACCGCTTCCCTCACTTTATTGGCGCTTTCATGTGTTGAGGAACCAAAATTAGAAAATGAAACCATAGCAATGATTGGTTCTATTCCGAACATTCGTGTCATTTTTGCCGTCATCAAAGCAATTTTTGCCAATTCAACTGCAGTAGGATTTGGATTAATGGCTGTATCTGATAAAAACATTGGTCCACGATTGGTCATCATCATATTAGCAGTAGCAATTAAGGTGATGCCTGGTGCTTTTCCAATGAGTTGCATTAAAGGTTTCACTGTTGAAGGATAACTTCTCGAATAACCAGAAACCATCGCGTCTGCATCGCCCTGATTAACCATCATAGCGGCAAAATAATTACGTTCTCGCATCCATCTTTGCGCATCTAGCAAAGAAATGCCGCGGCGTTGTCTTGTTTCCCAGTAGAATTCGCCATATTTCAATCTTCGTTTGTCTTCTTCTTTAGTTTTTGGGTCAATGATAGGCACTTCGGCATCAAAGCCTAATTCATCTTTGAGTTCCAAAATCAATTCTTTGTTTCCTAACAATATTGGATGAGCAATGCCTTCTTCGTAAGCAATTTGCGCCGCTTTTAACACGTCTAAATGATCTGCTTCCGCAAAGACAACTTTTTTGGGATCTGTTTTGGCTCTGTTGGTTAATAACCGAATCAATTTATTATCAGAGCCCAAACGTTCTAACAGTTCTTCTTCATATTTTTCCCAATCTGTAATTGGATGTAATGCGACTCCAGATTCTATGGCGGCTTTAGCCACAGCTAGTGGAACTCTTGCAATCAATCTTGGATCAAAAGGCTTTGGTATGATATAGTCTTTACCAAAAATTAACTTGGTTTCCCCATAAGCAATATTTACTTGCTCTGGAACAGATTCTTTGGCTAATTCGGCTAACGCAATGACGGCTGCTTTTTTCATTTCTTCATTAATCTTGGTAGCTCTTACATCTAAAGCACCTCTAAAAATATAGGGGAATCCCAACACATTATTAACCTGATTAGGATGGTCAGAACGACCTGTTGCCATGATAATATCGCTTCTGGTTTGAATAGCCAAATCGTATTTTATTTCAGGATTTGGATTCGCCATTGCAAAAACAATTGGGTTTTTTGCCATAACCAATAACATTTCAGGCGTTACGATATCGCCTGTAGAAAGTCCAACAAAAACATCACAACCTACCATAGCGTCATGCAAGGAATTAAAATTTTCAGTAGTGGCGTATTTTCTTTGATTATCAGAGATAGTTGAATCGTTTTTTTTAAGTGCCCCTTTGCTATTAAACATGATAATATTTTCTTGCTTTACGCCAAAAGAAACGTATAAATTAGCACAAGCAATTGCGGCTGAACCTGCACCAGAAATAACCATTTTTATTTCGTTCATCTTTTTGCCAGCCAGCTCAACGGCATTAAGCAACGCTGCCGACGAAATAATAGCCGTTCCATGCTGATCATCATGCATTACCGGAATATTGAGTTCTTCCACCAAGCGTCTCTCTATTTCGAACGATTCAGGAGCTTTTATATCTTCTAGGTTGATTCCGCCAAAAGTAGGGGCAATATTTTTTACGGTTTCAATAAACGCGTCGACATCTTTGGTGCCCACTTCTATATCAAAAACATCTATATCCGCAAAGATTTTAAAAAGCAATGCTTTACCTTCCATCACTGGTTTTGAGGCTTCCGGACCTATATCGCCCAATCCTAAAACGGCAGTACCATTGGTGATTACTGCTACTAGATTTCCTTTTGAAGTATATTTATAAACGTTGTTTACATCTTTGACAATTTCTAAACAAGGTTCTGCCACGCCTGGCGAATACGCCAATGATAAATCTCGTTGTGTTGCATATTTTTTGGTGGGTACTACTTGTATTTTTCCGGGTGTAGGTTTGGCGTGGTATAAAAGCGCTTCTCTACGTTTACTATCTTTGTGCATGGTTTTTATTTTGATAGCTACAAAGGTAGAAGACTGAATGTAAAAAGGAAATTTTTGCGAGTTTCTTTTTTTTGCAAGAAAATAATGGTCGAAAAATTATTTTAAAAAATCAATGTTTCGTTTCAATCCTTCAAACTTGGTTCGCTTTACCGCTGAATTTTTAAAGACTTTATTGTAGGTATCTGCTGTAATTTCTTCCCAGTCTTTTTTGGTCATTGAAAGCAGTTTCGGATTTGGATTAAAAAGCGATTCATTGTGTGGTTTCGAAAAACGATTCCACGGACAAACATCCTGGCAGACATCGCAGCCGAACATCCAGTCGTCCATTTTACCTTTCATTTCCGTTGGAATATTTTCCTTGAGTTCGATAGTGAAATAGGAAATACATTTGCTTCCGTCAACAACATAAGGTGCAACAATCGCTTCTGTTGGGCAAGCATCAATACAGGCTGTGCAGGTTCCGCAATGATCTGTTGTAGCATAATCATATTCCAAATCTAAATCGATAATTAATTCGGCAATAAAATAAAATGAGCCGACTTGCTGCGTTAATAAGTTACTGTTTTTTCCAATCCAGCCCAAACCGCTTTTTGCTGCCCAAGCTTTGTCTAAAACTGGTGCAGAGTCTACAAAAGCGCGCCCGGAAACTTCGCCGATTTCTGTTTGAATCGTTTGCAAAAGTTCCTTTAATTTTTCTTTGATTACAAAGTGATAATCCTGTCCGTAAGCATATTTTGAAATTTTATAACTTTCTGAATTCTGTGATTCTGATGGACAATAATTCAGCAACAGCGAAATCACACTTTTGGCATCATCAACCAATAAAGTCGGATTCAGGCGCTTATCGAAATAGTTTTCCATATATTTCATTTCGCCGTGACGGTTTTGGTTTAACCAATTTTCCAATCGCGGTGCTACTTCTTCCAGAAAACCAGCTTTGGAAATTCCGCATGACAAAAAACCAAGTCGTTTGGCTTCGTCCTTTATCAATTTGG